>NZ_CFDJES010000075.1:12336-14504 GCF_983723665.1 Cobetia sp.
TGAGTGTGAGTCGAGGTCCGTCGCGTGAGGGTGGCGCCATATTGTGCCATGCCTCTGGCACTTGTGCCTGGCCCGGACTGGAATGACGCTCGAGATGAGGCCACCACACACGACGACGCCACCCCGAAGGATGGCGTCGTCAGTGCTCAACATGCAGTGCTCAGCGGGCAGCGCTCAGGTCTCAGCGCTCAGCGAGCTGCCAAGACCTCTGCGCTTATGCCGAGGCGCGCTTATATTGAGGCGCTCTTACATCTGAACGACATCGAACTCGACATCGGTGGCGACATCGGCATCGTAGTCGACGTCGTCACGGGTGAAGCCGAACAGCTTCAAGAATTCCTGCTTGTAGCTGGCGTAGTCGGTGATGTCGAACAGGTTGTCGCTGGTGACCTGCGGCCACAGTTCCTGACAGGCCTGCTGGACGTCGTCCTTCAGCTCCCAGTCGTCGAGACGCAGACGACCGGACTCGTCGGTGGCGATCTCGCCTTCGCCGTAGAAGCGCTCGGCGTAGAAGCGGTTGAGCTGCTCGATGGTGCCTTCGTGCAGGCCCTTCTCCTTCATGATCTTGTAGACCATGGAGATGTAGAGCGGCATGACCGGGATCGCGGCACTGGCCTGGGTGACCACGGACTTGAGCACGGCCACGTGGGCACGACCGCCCTTGGCGGACAGCTTCTCGTGGATGCTGCCGGCGGCGCGGTCCAGATCTTCCTTGGCGCGACCCAGCGCACCGTGCCAGTAGATCGGCCAGGTGATCTCGGTACCGATGTAGCTGAAGGCGACGGAGCGGGCGCCCTCAGCCAGCACGCCGGCGTCGTCCAGCGCCTGCATCCACAGCTCCCAATCCTGACCACCCATCACGGTGACGGTATCTTCGATTTCCTGCTCGGTGGCCGGCTCGACCTCCGCTTCGATGATGGTGTCCTTGTTGGTGTCGATGGCAGTCGCGCGGTAGGTCTCGCCGATCGGCTTGAGCACGGAGCGCTTCACTTCACCGCTGTCCGGCAGCTTGCGCACCGGAGAGGCCAGCGAGTAGACGACGAGGTCGACTTCGCCCATGTTGGCCTTGATCAGCTCGATGGCCTTGGCGCGTGTCTCGTGGGAGAAGGCATCGCCGTTGATGGCCTGGCTGTAGAGGCCTTCCTGCTTGGCGAACTTGTCGAAGGCGGCAGAGTTGTACCAGCCTGCGGTGCCGGCCTTCTTCTCGGTGCCCGGCTTCTCGAAGAACACGCCCAGGGTATCGGCGCCATAACCGAAGGCTGCCGTGATGCGTGCCGCGAGGCCATAGCCACTGGAAGAACCGATCACCAGCACCTTCTTCGGACCACCGTCACGCTTGTCACCGACTGTCTTGCGGGTGATGGCGATCTGCTCGGCGACATTCTGCTCGCAGCCCTTGGGATGTGTGGTGGTGCAGATGAAGCCACGAACCTTGGGTTTGATGATCACGTAAAGAACCTCGTTTGCTGTTGGCCCGGCGTGTACCCGCCGATGCGATACTCGCTTCACCCTGACAGCAGGCAATGGCCGTCCTTGGGTGGTGAAGCGTATCGTGAAATAGGGCGTTCGAATCCCGTAAAGCAGGCTCAGTGCCAGCTCATGGGCGCTATTCTAGCGGCTGTCGGCGACGCTGTCCGCCCTGCCGTCATGATCCGCCATCTACCTGCATATCACTGGAGCCAGCCGCGGCGGCTGCCGTATCATGTAGGCCTTTTCACGTACTGCCATTCCACTGCCGTCCTGCATTCGCCGCTGATTGCCAGCCGCACTGTCCGACAGGCTCTTGCCCAGGATGTTTTCATGAACGATCAGAACGCTCACCTCGCCCCCGATGTGGCCGCCCTGCTCGAGCGCCGACAGGACATCTGGCTGGCGCTGTCTCCACTGTGGCTGGAGCGCGACCCACGTGAAGCCGAGTATCAGCACATGGCAGAAGTCGTCGAAGCCCAGGGGCTGAGCTTCCAGGAACTGGAAAAGCTCTATCGGCTGGAGATGGCCCCGGTACTGGTGCGAGAACAGGTCAGCATGACGCCCAACTTCAAGGGCTTCGATGACAGCCAGCTGCTGTCACGCCTGCTGCAGCATACGCATCGTCTGACACGTGGCCGGCGCATGTTCTGGCTGCTGTTTTCGGGGCTGGCCACGATGCCGAGTCGCCATCGCTACGG
>NZ_CFDJES010000076.1:0-1250 GCF_983723665.1 Cobetia sp.
TCGCCCTATCTGGCGCTGGGCATGATCTCGGCCCGCCAATGCTACGCCGCCGTACTGGCAGAGAACGGCAGCCTCGCCGATGGCGATGTCGGCCTGACCAGCTGGGTCAACGAGCTGATCTGGCGTGAGTTCTACCAGCATATCCTGGTCGGCTTCCCGCGCGTCAATCGCCACCGCCCCTTCCAGCGCCACACCGAGGCCCTGCAGTGGCGCGATGACGACGCAGGCTTTGCCGCCTGGTGCGAGGGCCGTACCGGCTACCCCATCGTCGATGCCGCCATGCGTCAGCTGGTGCAGACCGGCTGGATGCACAATCGCCTGCGCATGGTGACGGCGATGTTCCTCACCAAGCATCTGCTGATCGACTGGCGGCGTGGCGAGGCCTTCTTCATGACCCATCTCGTCGATGGTGAGCTGGGCGCCAACAATGGTGGCTGGCAATGGGCGGCCTCCACCGGCACCGACGCCGCGCCCTATTTCCGCATCTTCAATCCGACCACCCAGGGCCAGCGCTTCGACAAGGACGGCGAGTTCATCGCGAGCATGGTGCCGGAACTGGCCGAGCTGCCGGCCAAGCGGCGCCACCAGCCCAGTGCGGATGACTGCCAACAGACGGGCTACCCACGACCGATCGTCGACCACAAGGCCGCCCGCCAGCGGGCGCTGGATACCTTCAAGGCGCTGTCAAAAAGCGAATGACCCCTCAAGCGGCCTGCTGATCTTCAGCAGGCCGCTCTTGTATCCCCCCTTCAGGAGCATTGCCATGCAATCGCTACCCGACGAGATGAGCCCGGCCCTGACTCGGGTATGTCGTCTTTACGAAAAGCTGGACAAAACCTCTACAGAACTGCTCAAATCAGTCTACAGTGACGATATCGTCTTCCGCGACCCCCTGCATGAAGTCCGCGGCCTGACGGCACTCAACGCCTATTTCTCAGGGTTGTACATGAATGTCGCCGCCATCGACTTCGTCTTTCATCACCCGCTGGGGCCGATGCAAGCGCAAGCCGCCGGCCCTGCGGATGAAGGCAATGAACAGGGACTTGCCTGGCTCAGCTGGACGATGACCTATCGCCATCCCCGTCTGAACGGGGGCAAGGACATCAGCGTGCAGGGCGCCTCACGCCTCGAGTTCCGAGACGGAAAGGTCATCCAGCACCGTGATTTCTTCGATGCCGGTGAGCTGCTCTACGAGCAGGTGCCCGTACTGCGCAACGTGATCGGCCTGCTGAAACGTCGCATGGACTGAG
>NZ_CFDJES010000076.1:1350-3603 GCF_983723665.1 Cobetia sp.
CATCGACGACCGCAAAGGCTCGCAAACGCATCTGGCTGACCGGCGCCAGCTCCGGCATTGGCGAAGGACTGGCACGCCGGCTGCTGGCGGATGGCCACCGGGTCGCCCTGAGCGCGCGCTCCGCCGACAAGCTGGAGGCTATCGCAGCCGATGCCGAGCAAGGCCCCGGGCAAGCGCTGGTCGTGACGCTCGACCTCACCGACCGTGAGGCCATCCGCGCGGCGGCCAGCCAGATAGAGGCCAGCTTTGGTGGACTCGACCTTGCACTGCTCAACGCTGGCACCTGCGAATATCTGGATGCACGGGAATTCGAGGCAGACCTGGTCCACCGCGTGTTCGCGACCAACTTCCAGGCCGCCGTGGATGTGATCGAAAGCGCCTTGCCGCTGCTGCGCATGGCAGCGGCAGACGGCGGTGAGCGGCCGCAGCTGGCAGCGGTCTCCAGTGCCTCGGCCTACCTGCCGCTGCCACGCGCGGAGGCGTATGGCGCCTCCAAGGCCGCGGTGAGCTACTTCCTGGAGTCGCTGCGACTGGACCTCGACAACCAGGGCATCGATGTCAGCGTGATTCACCCCGGCTTCGTCAAGACGCCGCTGACCGAGCGCAATGACTTCCCGATGCCGATGCAGGTCACTGTCGATCAGGCGGTCGAGGCGATCGTGGCGGGGCTCGCGCGTCATCGGCTCGACATCCATTTCCCGCGACGCTTCACGCTGCTGGTCAAGTTGCTGGGCATCCTGCCCGCCCCCTTGCGCCGCAGCATCGGTCTACGCATGACCCGCGACTGAGTGCGCGGCAGGCAAACCCGACGAGGTCTGCCCGCGCCGAATACCCGGCAACGCTTCTGCTCATGACGACATGGTGCGTTCTTCTTCTGGAGTGGCATGAACACGACAACTACCTACGCGACAGCGTCTCTACCCCGCCAGCGGATTGCCGTCATCGGCAGCGGCATCAGCGGCATGTCAGCGGCCTACTACCTGAGTCGCAAGCATGAAGTGCATGTCTTCGAGTCAGCCGAGCGCCTGGGCGGCCACACCGCCACCATGGATGTGCAGTGCGCCGATGGCAGCGACTGGGCCATCGACACCGGCTTCATCGTCTTCAATGACCGCACCTACCCGCATTTCCAGCGCCTGCTGGAACGCCTCGACGTGGCCTATCAGCCCACCGAGATGAGCTTCTCGGTGCATACCACCGCCGAGGACTTCGAGTACAACGGCCATACCCTGCTGTCGCTGTTCGCCCAGAAGCGCAATCTGCTGCGCCCGCGCTTCTATCGCCTGCTGCGCGACATCCTGCGCTTCAACAAGCAGGCTGCCGCCGATCTGGACAACGGCAAGCTCGCCGAGGGCGCGACCCTGGGCAGCTACCTGGATGCCAATGGCTACTCGCAGGTATTCCGTGAGCATTACCTGCTGCCGATGGGCGCGGCGATCTGGTCCGCCAGCATCGCGGATATCGCGCAGTTCCCGCTGCTGTTCTTCGTGCGCTTCTTCCGCCATCACGGCCTGCTGTCGGTCAATGACCGCCCACAGTGGTTCACGCTGGTCGGTGGCTCGCGCGCCTATATCCCGCCGCTGACCGAAGGCTATGCCGAGCGCATTCGCCTCAACAGCAAGATCACCCGGGTCCTGCGCGACGCCGACGGCGTGACGCTTGAGCATGCCGATGGCCGCCGTGAACGCTTCGACCAGGTGGTGATGGCGTGTCATGCGCCGCAGGCACTGGCGCTGCTCGGCGATGCCAGCGAGCAGGAGCGCGCGGTGCTGGGGGCGATCACGACCCAGCGCAATGAGGTGGTGATGCATACCGACACCTCGCTGCTGCCCAGGCGCAAGGCGGCCTGGGCGAGCTGGAACTACCGCCTCGACGGGCGCGACGACGCCCAGCGGGCCAGCGTCACCTACGACATGAACATCCTGCAACGCCTTGATGAGCGCGAGCACCCGCCCCGCGAGACCTTCTGCATCACGCTCAATGACAGCGACGCGATTGATCCCGCTCGGGTGCTGGGCCGTTATGCCTATGACCACCCGCGCTTCACGCTGGCCGCCGAAGCCGCCAAGGCACGCTTCACGCAGATTTCCGGCGCGCAGGCCAAGGCGGAGGGCGCGGTGGGCCGAACCCATTTCTGTGGCGCCTGGTGGCGCAACGGCTTTCACGAGGATGGCGTATGGAGTGCGCTGCGGGTCGCCGAGGCACTGGGTGCGCGCGAGGCAGACGATTGAAGGCGCCCGCCAGCCGCATCGG
>NZ_CFDJES010000076.1:3703-10033 GCF_983723665.1 Cobetia sp.
CCGCGGTCCACGACATTGCCGATGGCCCACTCGAGGAACGGGTGCGCGCCGCCTGCCAGCGCGAGCTTGCCCGCAGTGGCGATCACGCGCCGCTGCCGCAGGGTCGCATCTTTCTGCTGACCCAGCTGCGCCACTTCGGGATCGGCTTCAACCCGATCCGCCTCTATTACCTCTATCACGCCTCAGGCCAGCTGGGCGCCGTGCTCGGTGAGGTGACCAATATCCCCTGGGGGGAGCGCGTGCTGTATGCCGCCCGTACGGACCCGCAGCGTCGCATGCAGGCGGCGCAGTTCGACAAGCGCATGCATGTCTCGCCCTTCATGCCGATGGGCATGCGCTATCACTGGCGCTTCAACGACCCCAGCGCGGATGAGCTGTTGCTGCACATGGAAAACCACCCCCTCACCGGGGATACGGCGCGGAAAGCGCAGCACTCGCTGTTCGATGCCAGCCTGAGCCTGCATCTGGAACCGGCTACCCCGCGCGCCTTTCATCGCCTGCTGCTGCGTTTCCCCTGGATGACGCTCAAGACGGTCGCAGGCATTCATTTCGAGGCGCTGCGTCTGGCGCTCAAGCGCGTGCCGATCTTCGACCATCCGCGCTCGCCGTCTTCATCATGAGGAACTCATCATGAGCCAATTCGAACCCGCTCCCCCCACATTGGCCACGACCCGGGCACCGGCGGACCGCCTGACGCGGCTGCTGCGGCCACGCCTGCTGCGCATGCTCGACAAGCTCGAGGGTGGCAGCCTGACGGTGCTGGAAGGCCGTGAGCGCCACGTGCTGGGCAAGGGCGGCGCGCGCAACGTCACACTGCGTATCCATGACTCACGCGCCTGGCGGCGCATGGCGCTGGGTGGCACCGTCGCGGCGGCGGAGGCCTACATGGATGGCCAGTGGGAGACGGATGATCTGGTCGGGCTGGTGCGCCTGTTCGCCTACAACCTCGAACAGGTCAATGACTCGGTGGACAGCGGGACGTCGCGCCTGTCCAAGTGGGCGCTGAGCGTCGCCTACGCGCTGGCGCGCAATACGCTGGCGGGTTCGAAGCGCAACATCTCGGCGCATTACGATCTCGGCAATGATCTCTTCGAGCTGTTTCTCGATCGCGAGCACCGCATGTATTCCGCGGCGGTGTTCCCCTATCCCGAAGCCAGTCTGGAGGCGGCCTCCACCCACAAGCTGGAGAAACTGTTCAACCTGCTGGAACTCGGGCCGCAGCATCACCTGCTGGAAATCGGCACCGGCTGGGGCGGGCTGGCGATCCATGCCGCAAGAACACGCGGCTGCCGCGTGACCACCACGACCATCTCCGATGAGCAGCACGCCTATACCCAGGCGCGCATCGCCGCGGAAGGGCTGGAGGATCGCATCACGCTGCTCAAGGAAGACTACCGGGCACTGGAAGGCCGCTTCGATCGCATCGTCTCGGTGGAGATGATCGAGGCGGTCGGCCATCAGTATCTGCCGACCTATCTGAAGACCCTCGAGCGCCTGCTCGAACCGGCAGGCCTGATCGCGCTGCAGGCCATCACGATCCGCGATCAGCGCTTCGTGGCCGCCAGCCGCGAGATGGACTTCATCAAGCGCTACATCTTCCCCGGCGGCTTCCTGCCGTCCCATGCGGCGATTCTCAGCGCCATGCAACAGGATACCCAGCTGAACCTGTTGCAGCTCGAGGATATCGGCCTGCACTACGCCGCCACGCTCAAGGCCTGGGGGCAGCGCTTCGAGGCGCGTCTCGGGGAGGTCTATGCGCAGGGCTACGACGAGCGCTTCGTGCGCATGTGGCGTTACTACCTGGCGTACTGCGAGGGGGGCTTCCGCGAGCGCACCATCGGCACCTGTCAGCTGCTGCTGGGGGGGCCGGGGGCGCGTCCGGTACAGGCGGGGCTCCAGGATTGGGACGCCTGAACTTGCTGTCCGAGCGCCCTGGAGCACTGCTCAATGCCGGGCTCTTTCAGCTCGGCTGGTTCTGCTGCGTACTGGGCGGCTCGACGGTCGCCCTGCTGGCCACGCCGCTGATATTGGCCGTGCATCTGTGGCTGATCGTGCCGACGAGTGAGCGCCTGCGCGAGCTGCGCTGGCTGGCCGCCTTCGTGGCGCTGGGCATGGTGGTGGATGGCAGCCTGTCACTGGCCGGTGGCTACACCATCACCTCGGACACGCCTGACTGGGCGCACTGGCTGCCCCTGCCTGTCTGGATGTGGTGTCTGTGGCCGCTGTTCGCCAGCACGATCCATCATGCGCTGCGCTGGTTGTGGCAGCGGCCCTGGCTTGCGGCGGCTTGCGGTGCCATCAGTGCGCCGCTGTCCTATTACGGCGGGGCGCAGCTCGCCAGTGTGACCCTCGCCGACTGGCTGCTACCGGCGCAGGCGCTGATCTGGGGCGGCCTGTGCCTGGGTATCGCACGCCTTCATGGCCATGCCGAGCGCGCCTGAGCGCCTCAGGCGGCCTTGATGGCCAGATTGCCGGCCTCGTAGCCATTGAGCCGCTCGATGACCTCCCCCGCGGGCGCCGGCCGCGAGAAGTAGAACCCCTGGATCCAGCCGCAACCATTCGATACCAGATATTCACGCTGCTCAGCGGTCTCGACGCCTTCCGCGATCATCTCCATGCCCAGGCCCTTGGCCATCGCCAGCACCGCCATGGTGATGGCGGCATCCGCACGCTCGCCGGGCAGGCTGCGGATGAAGGCGCGGTCCAGCTTGAGCTTGTCCACCGGCAGGTCCTTCAGATAGGCGAGTGACGAATAGCCGGTGCCGAAGTCATCCACCGCGATCTGGTGGCCGCGAGCGCGTAATGCCGCCAGGCGTCGTGAGACGTCGCCGGCACGCTCATCCAGCAATACCGATTCCGTCAGCTCCAGCCCGATGGAGCTGGCAGGCACGTCATACTCCATCAACAGGCCCGCCAGCGAGGCCTCAAAGCCACCCTGGATCAGCTGCAAGGCCGAGACATTGACCCAGATGCACAGGCGATGACCGGCGCGCCGCCAGCTGGCCTGCTGCTGTACTGCCTCGCGCAGTACCCAGTTGCCCAGGCGCAGCATCAGGCCGTGGCGCTCGGCCAGCGGCACGAATTCGGCCGGTGAGATGGCACCCCGCAGCGGGTGCTTCCAGCGCAATAGCGCCTCGACACTCGCGACCTTGCCGGTGCTGGCGTCGTGCTGACATTGATAGTGCAGCTGCAATTGCCCCTGGCTCTCGATGGCGACCCGCAGGTCATTCGCCAGCCCCAGCTGCAGGTCACCGCCCGCATCCAGTGCAGGCTGGAAGCGCATGTCGGTATTGCGACCATGTCGCTTGGCGGCATACAGGGCACTTTCCAGGCGCTGCATCAGCACATCGGCGTCAACGCCATCCTCCGGGGCGCGGCAGCTGCCGATCGACAGCGCAAGGTGCAGCGCCTGATCGCCGATCTCGAAGGGCTTGGTCAACACCTGACGCAGCTCATCCACCCAGGCGGTATGCTCGCCCCCCGCCGTAGAGCGCAGAATCACGAATTCGTCGCCGCCGATGCGCCCGACCACGCCGCCGCGCGCCAGCGCCGTCAGACGCTGGGAGAACTGCTGCAGCAGACGATCGCCCCCTTCCGCGCCCAGGGCATCATTGATGCTCTTGAGCGCATCGATATCGATCAGTGCCAGGTCCATCGCCTCCCCGGCGCGCAGGCCATTGAGGCGACTGACCAGCAGGTCGCCCAGCCGGCGGCGATTGGGCAGGCCCGTCAGGGCGTCTTCCAGCCCCAGGCGCTGCAGGTCCTGCTCGCGTGCCTTGTGGCGGGTGATATCGGTAAAGAGAGCGACATGGAAGACATCGCCGCCCTGCTCGATACGGCGTGCCCGCAGCCACTCGGGATATTCATCCCCCTGCTTGCGCCGGTTCCAGACCTCGCCCTCCCAGTGGCCATTGACCTCGAGCGCCTGGCGATAACGGGCGTGAAACTCCTCGTCATGGCGCCCGGAAGACAGCAGGGAAGGGTTGCGACCAATGATCTCTTCCGGTGCGTAACCGGTGATATGACTGAAGGCGGCGTTCACGGCCAGCACCCGATTGTGGCGATCACTGATCACCAGACCATCACTGCTCAGGTGCACGGCGGCTTCCAGCAGCTGACGATGCAGCAGCTGGCGACGACGCTGGCGCGCGATGTCCAGCCCCGCCAGAACGGCAGGCAGCAACGCGGCAAGACGCAGCTCAAGCCCCGGCAACCAGGGCAGCGCTGTCAAGGCAACGAGCGCCCCGATGATCAGGGGCCGATTGAAGTGGGCTTGCGGCCACATAAGCAGCTCTCGGTGGAAGGGGTCATCGGGGATGATCCTGCATTTGCAGGCAGCGGGCCACTCTCGGCACGGCTCCAGCGGATTGCGACCGATGCCGGCAAAGAGGATCCCGCGCGAATCACACACTAGCTCCTATCGACCACTTTCCCGCCAGCTGTAGGACTTATTTGCACCCGCCCTTGCTGCCCTTTAGTCTGGCCCCCACGTGCATTCAGGGGTGCCAGCCATTAGACTAGCCCCATTCAGGCGCTCAGGTGCCTCGTACGGCATTACCATCCCGCTACTCGGAATGACTCAGTGACCAAGCAACACTCCTTTACTCGCGACGAGCTGCTGGCCTGTGGCCAGGGCGAACTCTTCGGCCCGGGCAATGCGCAACTGCCTGCTCCCAACATGCTGATGCTGGATCGCATCACTCACATCAGTGAGGAAGGCGGTAGCCACGGCAAGGGTCAGCTGATTGCTGAGCTGGATATCTCTCCGGACCTGTGGTTCTTCGACTGCCACTTCCCGGGTGATCCGGTGATGCCGGGCTGCCTGGGCCTCGATGCCATGTGGCAGCTGGTGGGCTTCCACCTCGGCTGGCTGGGCAATCCGGGCCGTGGCCGCGCGCTGGGCTGCGGCGAGGTCAAGTTCTCTGGCCAGGTGCTGCCGACCGCCAAGAAAGTGACCTACACCATCAACATCAAGCGAGTCATCACTCGCAAGCTGATCCTCGGCATCGCCGATGGTACAGTGACAGTTGACGGTCGCGACATCTATCAGGCCAACGACCTGCGCGTCGGTCTGTTCACCTCCACTGCGAACTTCTGAACGGGAGGCTCCCATGCGTAGAGTGGTAGTCACCGGGCTGGGCATTGTTTCCTGCCTGGGCAATGATCGCCAGCAGGTCCTGGAATCGCTCCGCGAAGGACGTTCTGGTATCCGCCGCAAAGAGGAATACGCCGAGCTGGGCTTCCGTAGCCACGTGGCCGGCGTTGTCGACATCAATCTCGAAGACCACATCGATCGCAAGCAATTGCGCTTCATGGGGGATGCTGCGGCCTATGCCTACATCTCCATGGCGCAGGCGATTGCCGATTCCGGTCTCACCGAAGAGCAGGTTTCCCACGAGCGTACCGGCCTGATCGCCGGTTCCGGTGGCGCTTCCTCCGCAAACCAGGTCGAGGCCGCAGACGTGATGCGCGCCAAGGGCCTGCGTCGCGTCGGTCCCTACCGCGTCACTCGCACCATGGGCTCGACCGTCTCTGCCTGTCTGGCCACGCCGTTCAAGATCAAGGGTATCAACTACTCGATCTCCTCGGCCTGTGCCACGTCTGCCCACTGCATCGGTAGCGCCGTGGAACAGATCCAGCTGAACAAGCAGGACATCGTGTTTGCCGGTGGTGGTGAAGAAGAGCACTGGACCCTGTCCTGCCTGTTCGACGCCATGGGCGCCCTGTCCACCAGCTACAACGACACGCCGGAAACCGCGTCGCGTCCTTACGACAAGACCCGTGATGGCTTCGTCATCGCTGGCGGCGGCGGCATGCTGGTACTCGAGGAGCTGGAACACGCCAAGGCACGCGGCGCGAAGATCTACGCCGAAGTGACCGGCTATGGCGCGACCTCCGATGGCCACGACATGGTGGCACCGTCCGGCGAAGGTGCAGCACGCTGCATGCGTCAGGCGATGGCGACCGTGAATGGCGATATCGACTACATCAACACCCACGGCACCTCGACGCCGGTGGGCGATGTGGCCGAGCTCAAGGCCATCCAGGAAGTCTTCGGCGCCGCCAGCCCGGCAATGAGCTCGACCAAGTCGCTGACGGGTCACTCGCTGGGCGCCACTGGCGTGCAGGAAGCCATCTACTCCATGCTGATGATGGAGAACGACTTCATTGCCGCGTCTGCCAACGTCAGCGAGCTGGATGACCGCGCCGAAGGCCTCGACATCGTCACGACCCGTCGTGATGGCGTCAAGATCGACCGTGTGCTGTCCAACAGCTTCGGCTTCGGTGGCACCAACGCCTGCCTGATTCTGGAACGTTTCCAGGACTGAT
>NZ_CFDJES010000076.1:10133-14477 GCF_983723665.1 Cobetia sp.
CTCGACCCAGGCCTCGACATCGGCGATCACCGCATCCGGCTTGCGCCCCGCCGTCTCGATGGCCGGGCCATAGGCGACATGGATGGTGCCCGGGCGCTTGATCCAGCTGTCGTTGGGCCAGATCTCACCGGCATTGTGCGCCACCGGCACCACCGGCACGCCGGCACGGCAGGCAATCGCGGCGCCGGACTTGTTGAACTTCTTGCGCGTCCCCGGCGCGATGCGCGTGCCTTCCGGGAAGATCAGCACGGTAAAACCGTCCTTGAGGCGCTGGGTGCCCACTGACAGCACCTGCTTGAGCGCCTTGGCCGGCTGGGTGCGATCCAGCGGAATCGGTTCCAGCAGTTTCAGCCCCCAGCCGAAGACCGGAATCTTCAGCAGCTCCTGCTTGAGCACGGTGCATAGCGGGCGCTTGGCCACCTGCAGATAGATGGTTTCCCACTCGCTCTGGTGGTTGGCCAGCAGCACGCAGGCCCCCTCAGGCAAGGCGTCACGTCCAGTCACCTGCACCTTCACGCCGCAGGTCAGACGGAACCACCACAGCACGATATGGTTGTAGCTATGCAGGACACGGTAGCGCGCCTGTAGCGGAAGGCAGGCCGCCAGCGGCACCAGCACCACGGCGCTGAGCAGCAACGCCATGAAATAACCTACATAAAACAGCACGCTACGCAGCGCATTCACAGGCACAGTCTCCACAGGTCAGATCGAATCGGGGCGAGATGAGCCGGAGGCGCGCTGCGCGATCCAGTCATCCATCAGGCGGGATAGTTCGAGGCGCCACGGCTTCTGATGCACACCGAAGGTGTCCAGCACGCGACGGCAGTTGAGCACACGCCGCAGCGGCGTACCGGCGTTGAGGGTCAGCGCCTTGAGCGGGCCTGCGGCCACCGTCTCGCCCAGCCCCTCGAGACGGGTGATCAACTGGGTACGCACGACACTGACGAAGGCGTAGGTGCTGATGGGCTCGGTGCCGGCCAGATGGTAGGCCCCCCAGGCATCCGCACCGCAGCGCTGCTGCTGGAGCATGCCGATCAACGCCATCGCCACGGCATCGACACTGGTCGGGCACAGGATGACGTCCTCGGCGGCACGCACCTCTTCCCCTGCCAGCAGACGCTCGATCAGTGTCGGCAACCAGGCATCGCGCCCTTCCGGACCGAACAGCGGGCCCAGACGCACGATCAGGTGATTGGGCAGCTCGGCACGGATGCGATCACCGGTCGCGATGACGCGGCGCAGCGCCGTATCGATCGGCGAGGGCACCTCGTCCTCGTCGAGCAAGCCTTCGCCGCCCTGCTCGAACATCTGATCTGCCACGCACCACACCAGCGGTGTGCCGGTCTCGATGCAGGCGGCCAGCACTTGCTCCACCGCCTCGGCATGCGCCATCACCTCGGCAGGTGCGGAATCGGCCGGGCGTGCGAACGGCGGCACGATGACGACATCCGCCTGGCTGGTGCGGATGTCATCGGCACCAATACGGTCAGACTCGACGGCGTTGAGCTCAAGATCGGCGCGCGTACCGGCCGCACGAATCAGACCCAGGCCAAGACAATGCCCGGCATCTAGCAGCAAGAGTTTCACAGGCAGGCTCCAGCAAACAGGCGCATCGCCGCAAGAGGCGACGATGCAAAGGTGTCATTCTATCAACCTTGCAGACTGGCTGCAGGCCCGTTGTTGCGTGGAGTGATGGAGATCAAAGGGGCGCCGATCGGGTGAGGGCGACCGATGCCGTAGCCTTGCACGAAGTCGACTCCGATCAGCTCGAGGGCGGGGATCAGCTCAAGACGCTCGACATATTCCGCCACCGTGATGATGCCCATCTGGGCACAGATGCCACAGATGGCGGAGACGATGGCGGCGTCGAGGCTATCGCGAGTCAGGTTGCGCACGAAGGCGCCGTCGATCTTGAGCTGGTTGACCGGCAGCTCCTTGAGGTAGGCAAAGGACGACATGCCGCTGCCGAAGTCGTCCAGGGCGAAGCTGCAGCCGAGCCGGCGCATGCTGTAGATGAACTCGCGCGCCTGGGCCAGATTGCTGATGGCCGCCGTCTCGGTGATCTCGAAGCACAGCCGCTGGGGCATGACGGAGCTTTGCGTGACCAGCGCCGCCAGCTGATCGCGCATGCGCAGGTCACCCATGCTCTGGCCGGAGAGGTTGATCGCCAGCACGGCATCCGATTCGATGCGGCCATCATCGGACTCCAGCACCTGCAGCGCCTGGGTGACGACCCAGATATCAATCTCGGGCATCAGGCCGAATCGCTCCGCCGTCGCCATGAAGTGCGCCGGGGCCAGGTGCTCGCCCGAGTCGTTGACGTAGCGCAGCAGCACCTCATAGTAGGGCTTGCTGGTGGCATCACTCAGCGAGCGGATCGGCTGGATATACAGCGTGAAGCGATCATTCTCCAGCGCCTCGTGCAGCAGCGGCAGCCATTGCACCTCGCGCTGGGCGCGCTCGAATCCCGCATCTCCGTCATGGTAGGCATGCACCTGATTGCGCCCGCTCTGCTTGGCCATGTAGCAGGCCCCATCCGCCTGACGCAGGACCTCGGAGGCCTGGACACCACTTTCGACCGGCGCGACCCCGATACTGACGCCCAACTGGAATGGCCGCCCCTCATCGTAGTAGCGATAGGCACTGACGGCCGCGCACAGCGCTTCGGCACGCTCGATGGCCTGCTCGCGAGAACAGCGATAGAGCAGCACGGCGAATTCATCGCCCCCCAGGCGTGCCAGTACATCCGTTTCCCGCACATGTGCTCGCATCAGCGCGGAGAGCTCGCGCAATACGGTGTCTCCGGCCGCGTGACCGCAGGTGTCGTTGACCACCTTGAAGAAGTCGAGATCCAGGTACAGCAGCTGGTGAAAGCCGCCATCGGTCAGCGCCGCGGTGAGAGAGTCATCGAAGGCGGTGCGATTGTGCAGGCCGGTCAGGCTGTCGTGATGCGCCTGGAAGTTGAGGCGCCGAATCATGGCCTGGCGATAGCTGATGTCGCGGAAGACCAGTACGGCCCCCTCGACATCCCCACTGCGACGCCGCACGGGCGAGGCCTTGAGCTCCACGGCACATTCACTGCCATCACGTGCCACCAGCAGCGTCTGGCTGGACATGTGCACCACTTCGCCACGCTGCAAGACCCCTTCCAGCTGGCTGGCAACCGACTGCAACGTACCTTCATGGCGCAGCTGCAAGATGCGCACCCAGGGACGACCGCGGGCCAACGACGGGTCCCAGCCACACAGTTCGGCAGCGATGGGATTGATGTGCTGGATATGGCCCTCGCGATCAAGGCTGATCACTCCTTCATCGATGGAATCCAGCATGACCGCCACCTGATCGCGCTCATGACGCAGCTCCCGGGTCCGATACTCCAGCAGGCCATCCAGACGCGAGCGGTAATGGCGACTACGACGCATGCGCTGCTCGGCACTGATGGCCAGGAGTGCCAGCCCCAGCACGGCCAGGGTCGCGATCGCGATGGCCAGGGCCAGCCACAGATTCTGCCCGGAGTTCATGCCCGCCCCGGCAGGAGAGATGATGGGCGTGGTCAGCGGCATCATCTCCATCGCCGCCATGCCGATGTAATGCATGCCGGCGATGGCAAGTCCCATCGCACCGGCCGCCAGGGCCTGATAGATACGATTGGGGCGGCGCTGGCGCAAGAAGAAGCCTCCCAGCCACAGGGCCGCCGTCGCGGCCACCACCGCCACCACGATGGACACCGCGAACAGCAGCGGGTCATAGCGGTATGGCATGTGCATCTGCATCGCCGCCATGCCGGTGTAGTGCATCGTGGCGATGCCGCCGCCCATGATGGTCCCGCTCGTCATCAACAGCATCGGCGTCAGGCGTGGCAGCGTATTCACCCAGAGCGCCAGCCCCGAGGCCAGCATCGCGATCAGCACCGACAACGCCGTCAGGCCGGGCGCATAGGTGACCGAAGCCTGGCTTTCATACGCCAGCATGCCGATGAAATGCATGGCCCAGACACCCAGCCCCATCGCCACGGCTCCGCCCACCAGCCAGCCGAGGCTGGTGGCGCGCGAAGGGGCCAGCGCGACCTGACGAATCAACTGCAGCGCTGCATGTGAAGCCAGCACGGCGACTACGATTGACAGGGCGACCAGTGGGTAGGAATAACTGCCATGCATGAATAACCTCAATCATCAGGGGCATGCCACAGTCGGCAAGATAGGGGCGGAAATCCGACAACGGCGTCATGTCGCCAGCACCCTCTCTGGAGTACCACGACAGGCTTCTCAGGCCATGGATTGCCACCCGACAACACTGGCAGTCCAACGGCGAGATACCAAGAGAATACGGCCATGAAGCGTTTTT
>NZ_CFDJES010000077.1:0-10869 GCF_983723665.1 Cobetia sp.
CCAGGCATGAAAAAACCGCCACCCCGAAGGGTGGCGGTTTTTTTCGTTCCCGCATATGACATGCGTCTCATGCAGGATACCGATTCGGAGACGCTGAGGTGACTACCAGAGGCATGTCACCTCAGCGTGGATCCGGACTCCCCACCTCACGAGGAGGCGGAGTGTCTCGGGATCACTCCTGACCCAGCTGCTGCTTGATCAGATCACCGATGGTAGTCGGGCCGTTGCTCTCGACTTCCTGGGTACGCGGCTTGGCAGCATCGCGACGCGGTGCTTCAACCTGGTCCTTGGACTTGACGGACAGGTTGATCAGGCGGCTCTTGCGATCCACACCGACGATCTTGGCTTCGACAGCATCGCCGACGCTCAGGACGTTGCGTGCGTCTTCGACACGGTCAGCGCTGATTTCAGAAGCCTTCAGGATAGCGATGACGTCAGTCGCCAGCTCTACCTGAACTTCCTTGGCATCGATGTCGACAACACGACCGGACACGATAGCGCCCTTGTCGTTGACGGCCAGGTACTCGGAGACCGGATCGCTCTCGAGCTGCTTGACGCCCAGAGAGATGCGCTCACGTTCCGGATCGATGGACAGGATGACCGCTTCAGCTTCTTCGCCCTTCTTGTAACGACGCACGGCTTCTTCGCCAGCTTCGTTCCAGGAAATGTCGGAGAGGTGAACCAGGCCGTCGATGCCGCCTTCCAGACCGATGAAGATACCGAAGTCAGTGATTGACTTGATGGTACCGGAGACACGGTCGCCCTTGTTGTGCTTGCCGCTGAAGTCTTCCCACGGGTTGGTGGTGCACTGCTTGATACCCAGGGAGATACGACGACGCTCTTCGTCGATGTCCAGAATCATCACTTCCACGTCATCGCCGACATTGACGACCTTGGACGGGTGGATGTTCTTGTTGGTCCAATCCATTTCGGACACGTGGACCAGACCTTCGACGCCCTCTTCCAGCTCGGCGAAGCAGCCGTAGTCGGTGAGGTTGGTGACGCGTGCGTTGATCTTGGCGCCTTCCGGGTAGCGAGCCTTGATGTTGACCCACGGATCTTCGCCCAGCTGCTTGAGACCCAGAGACACACGGTTGCGCTCGCGGTCGAACTTCAGCACCTTGACATTGATCTCGTCGCCGACAGCAACGATCTCGGACGGATGCTTGATGCGCTTCCATGCCATGTCGGTGATGTGCAGCAGGCCGTCAACGCCGCCGAGGTCGACGAAGGCGCCGTAGTCGGTCAGGTTCTTGACGATACCCTGAATCTGCTGACCTTCCTGCAGAGTGGCCAGGAGGGCTTCACGCTCAGCGCTGTTCTCGGCTTCGAGGACGGCACGACGGGACACGACAACGTTGTTGCGCTTGGCGTCGAGCTTGATGACCTTGAAGTCCAGCTCCTTGTTCTCGAGGTGGGCGGTGTCGCGCACAGGGCGGACATCGACCAGAGAACCCGGCAGGAAGGCACGGATGGTGTTGATGTCGACGGTAAAGCCACCTTTGACCTTGCCGTTGATCACGCCCTTGACGATCTCGTCTTTCTCGAAGGCGGCTTCCAGCTCTTTCCACGCTTCGGCACGCTTGGCCTTCTCGCGGGACAGGCGGGTCTCACCGAAGCCATCTTCCACGGCTTCCAGTGCAACCATGACTTCGTCGCCGATGCTGATGGACAGCTGGCCACTTTCGTCACGGAACTGTTCAGACGGAATCTGACCTTCAGACTTCAGACCGGCATTGACAGTGATCCAGTCGCCATCGATATCCACGATGGTAGCGGACACGATTGCGCCCGGCTCCATGTTGATGTCCTGGAGTGACTGTTCAAATAAATCAGCAAAGCTCTCGCTCATGGTATTCCTACATGATCAACGTTTGGGGCGGCTTGCACCGCAGTCTCCGTACCACCAGCAAGCACGGGCCATATCTACATATCCCCGGGGGCGTTGACGCTGGTTCGAGATACACCGGCTTTCCGCTTGCCGCCGATGCACCCCATGACACCTTGCCGGGGGGTTGATGACACCTCGGTGTCATCTGGGTTCTGCATCATCACTCGCGAAGCGAGCGAAACCCGCTGCTGCCCGACCCGGAGGCCGTATTGCAACAGCAGGCGATCAATCCGTTGTTCTGACGACTTACAGGCTGAGACTCGAGTCTCAGCGCGCCGCTACCAGGCCGTATTCGACCAGCAGCTGCTGGATGCGTTCGATCACCTGGTCGATGTCGAGATCCGTCGTATCGAGGATCACGCCGTCGTCTGCAGGCTTGAGCGGGGCGACTGCCCGGCCCATGTCACGCGCATCGCGCGCCTGTATTTCTGTCAAAAGGCTCGAAATATTAGCATCGACACCCGCTTCCTGCAACTGGGCATGACGACGACGCGCACGTTCCTCGGCGCTCGCCGTCAGGAAGATCTTGAGCGGCGCACCGGTGAAGACCACCGTGCCCATGTCGCGACCATCGGCCACCAGGCCCGGCGCACGCGCAAAGGCACGCTGGCGCGCCAGCAGTGCAGTCCGCACGCGCGGCTGGGCCGCGATGATGGAGGCATTGTTGCCGACCGACTCGAGACGGATGTCACGGGTGACGTCCTCGCCTTCCAGAATCACGCTGGTGGCGTCGCCTTCGGCATCGAACTGCACATCGAGGTGCTCGGCGATGGTCGCCACGGCGTCCTCGTCTTCCAGCGCCACGCCATGACGCTCGGCGGCCAGTGCCGTCAGGCGATAAAGCGCACCGGAATCCAGCAGATGCCAGCCCAGGCTCGACGCGACCAGACGACTGATGGTGCCCTTGCCTGCCCCGCCGGGGCCATCAAGGGTCAACACCGGCGCGTCGCAGATCTGGCTGTGATGAGGTGTCGCTTCCCCGCTCATGAAGCCTCCTGGCCGGGTGCCACGGCACCGAGGTTCTCGACCTGCATGCCGACTTCAGCGGCCAGCGCCACGAAGTTCGGGAAGGAGGTCGCGACATTGGCGCAGTCGTCGATCAGGATCTCGCCCTGGGCGCGCAGCGCCGCGACACTGAAGGCCATCGCGATGCGGTGATCGCCGTGGCTGTCGACCAGGCCGCCACCGTAGGCGCCACCACGGATGTCGATACCGTCCGCGACCACTTCGTGCTCGACGCCGATCTGCGCCAGACCATCCGCCATCACCTGGATGCGATCGGACTCCTTGACGCGCAGTTCCTCGGCGCCACGCAGACGGGTCATGCCCTCGGCATTGGCAGCGGCGATGAACAGTGCCGGGAATTCGTCGATGGCCAGCGGCACCTGGTCTTCCGGAATGTCGATGCCCTTGAGCGGCGCATAACGGATGTGCAGGTCTGCCACCGGCTCGCCGCCGACTTCGCGCTCATTGGAGACGCTCAGGTCGGCACCCATCGCCTTGAGGATGTTGATCACGCCGATGCGCGTCGGGTTGATGCCGACGTGCTCCAGCACCAGTTCGGAGCCCGGTGTGATGGCCGCGGCGACCAGGAAGAAGGTCGCGGAGGAGATGTCGGCCGGCACGTCGATCGGGCAGGCTTCGAGGCTGCCGCCACCGTTCAACCACGCCTCGGCGCCCTGACGCTCGACCTTGTAGCCGAAGCCATTGAGCATGCGCTCGGTGTGATCACGCGTCGGCGCCGGCTCGATGGCACGCGTCTCGCCTTCGGCGTAGAGACCGGCCAGCAGCAGGCACGACTTGACCTGCGCGGACGCCATCGGCATCTCGTAACGGATGCCCTTGAGCGGCTGACCACCGTGGATACGCAGCGGCGGACGGCCGTTGTCTGCGGTATCGATCACCGCGCCCATCTCGCGCAGCGGATTGGCGACGCGGTCCATCGGACGCTTGGTCAGCGAGGCATCACCGGTCAGCTCGGTGTCGAAGGCCTGACCGGCCAGCAAGCCGGCGAACAGGCGCATCGCGGTGCCGGAGTTGCCGACATACAGCGGGCCCGGCGGCTGCTTCAGGCCGTTGAGACCCACACCGTGAATGGTGACACGCCCCTGATGCGGGCCTTCGATGACCACGCCCATGTCGCGGAAGGCCTGCAGCGTGGCCAGACTGTCTTCCCCTTCCAGGAAGCCTTCGACTTCGGTCACGCCGGTCGCCAATGCGCCCAGCATGATGGAGCGATGCGACATGGACTTGTCGCCCGGCACACGAATGCGCCCCTGAACCTGCCCACCCGGCAGTGCACGGTACCGCACGTTCTGCTGTTCCATGGTCTGATAACTCGTCTGTTTCAAGAGGGTATTGAAGTAGTGTCGGGCGTGGCTTGCGCGGGTGAATATCCCCAGCATCGCCTCACCATCGCCCGCGGTCACGGCAGCGCGCACCCGCGCTACCCCGGCCTCGAATTCATCCAACGCCTCCAGCACCGCATCGCGGTTGGCCAGATAGACGTCGCGCCACATCACCGGGTCACTGCCCGCGATGCGCGTAAAATCACGGAAACCGCCCGCCGCGTAGCGGAAGATCTCCAATCGCTCATCCTGGCGCGCCAGGCTGTCGACCAGCGAGAACGCCAGCAGGTGCGGCAGGTGGCTGGTGCGCGCCAGCACTTCGTCGTGGCGCGCCACGCTCATGCTCAGAAGCTGGGCACCACATACCGACCACATGGCCGCCACGCGTGCCACGGCCTCGGCATCGCTGTCCGGCTCCGGCGTCAGGATCACCTTGTGATCGCGATAGAGCTCGGGATTGGACGCCGCGACACCGCTCTTCTCGGACCCGGCGATCGGGTGACCGAGCACCAGATTCGGCGGCATGCGACCGAAGACGCCGAGCGCCGCATCGCGGATCGCGCCCTTGGTGCTGCCGACATCGGTGATGACGGCGTCATCATCCAGCAACGGCGCCAGTTCGGCCATCACGCTCTGCATCGCCATCACCGGCACGCACAGCACGATCAGCGAGGCACCCGGTACCAGCGCCGCCAGTTGCGTGCTGCCACCGTCGATCAGCCCCATGCGCTGGCCGAGGCAGATCTCGTTGGAGTCACGATCACAGGCGAGAATCTCGCCGCGATGGCCCGCCGCGCGCAATGCCGCCGCCAGCGAGCCACCGATCAAGCCCAGCCCGACCAGCAGGATACGCCGCTCGCCGGCCAGACGCTCCGCTGACGGCAGCGAGGACAGCAGGTCTGACGACGCAGCATGGCGCGCGTGGTCAAGCTCGCTCACAGCACACCGACCGGGTAGGACCCGAGCACCTTGACGTCCGCCGCGCACTGGCGCAGCTCTTCCAGCGTCGCCGTGATGAGCGGGTCATCGCGGTGGCCACGGAAGTCGATGAAGAAGACGTAGTTCCAGGCACCGGAGCGTGACGGACGCGTCTCGACGCGGGTCAGGTCGATCTGGTGGCGGTGGAACGGCGCCAGCAGGTCGTGCAGTGCCCCCGGCTGGTTGCGCATCGCCACCACGATGGAGGTCTTGTCATCGCCGGACGCCGGCACCGAGCTGTCACCGATGATCAGGAAGCGCGTCGAGTTGTCGGGGCTGTCCTCGATCTTCTCCTCGACCTTCTCCAGCTCATAGAGCTTGGCCGCCATGTCACCGGCAATCGCCGCACTATGCCACTCGGTGCGCACCTGACGCGCGGCCTCGGCATTCGAGGACACCGCGATGCGCTCGGCGTGCGGGAAGTGGGCATCCAGCCACTTGCGGCACTGGGCCAGCGACTGGGCGTGGGAATAGATGCGCGAGATCTTCTCGCGACGCGTATTCGGGCCCACCAGCAGGTGGTGGTGAATGCGCAGCACCACTTCGCCGGAGATCTTGAGCTGCGAGCCCATGAACGAATCCAGCGTGTGGTTGATGACGCCCTCGGTGGAGTTCTCCACCGGCACCACACCGTACTGCACCGCGCCCGCTTCCACTTCGCGGAACACCTCGTCGATGGCGGCCATCGGCTTGGTCACGGCGCTGTCACCGAAGTGCTTGAGCGCGGCCTGCTGGGTGAAGGTGCCTTCCGGGCCGAGATAGGCCAGGCGGATCGGCTGTTCCAGCGCCAGACAGGCGGACATGATCTCGCGGAACAGACGCGCCATCTCCTCGCCTTTCAGCGGGCCGGGGTTGTTGGCCATGATGCGACGCAACACCTGGGCTTCGCGCTCCGGGCGGTAGAACTGCACCTGGCCGTCCTCGCCCACGTCACCGGCCGCCAGCTTGACCTCGGCGACCTGCTGCGCGCAGCCCGCGCGCTCGCTGATCAGGTTCAGCAGCTCGTTGTCGATGGCGTCGATGCGCTGACGCAGGTCGTCCAGCGTCACCGCCTTGCCCGCCGCCTGCGGCGCAGGGCTCTCCTTGGAATCCGACATCTCACCTCCTCCCTTAGCCGTGACGGCGCGCGAAGTCGCCCATGAAGTCCACCAGCGCAGTGACGGCAGCTTCCGGCACGGCGTTGTAGAGGCTGGCACGCATGCCACCGACGCTGCGGTGACCGGCCAGATTCAAGAGACCCGCCGCTTCGGACTCGGCGAGGAAGGTCTTGTCGAGACGGTCATCGGCCAGCACGAACGGCACGTTCATGCGTGAGCGGTTCTCGGTGACGATCGGGTTGGAATAGAAGTCGCTGCCATCGATGGCCGCGTAGAGTGCCTGCGCCTTGCGATCATTGATCGCGTTCATGGCGGCGAGGCCACCGACCTCGTCCTTGAGCCACTCGAACACCAGCCCGGAGAGATACCAGGCGTAGGTCGGCGGCGTGTTGAACATGGAATTGGCCTCGGCGGCCGTCTTCCAGTTCAGCATGGTCGGGCAGTCCTTGCGGGCGCGATCGAGCAGATCTTCGCGCACGATGACCAGCGTCAGACCCGCCGGACCGATGTTCTTCTGGGCGCCGGCATAGATGACGCCGAAACGGCTGACATCCAGCGGGCCAGACAGGATGGAAGACGACATGTCACACACCAGCGGCACGCCATCCGCTGCCACCTCGGGGATGTAGTCGAACTCGAGGCCGCCGATGGTCTCGTTGGCGGTGTAGTGCAGATAACCCACATCGCCCGAGAGCTGGATCGCGTTCTGGCGCGGCACGGCGATCAGGCCATTGCTCTCGCTGGAGGCCGCCACGTGGCTGCCCACCGCCAGATGCTCGGCTTCCTTGATCGCCTTCTTGCCCCAGATACCGGTATACAGATAGTTGGCACTGCCACCCGCGCCCAGCAGGTTCAGCGGCACACCCGCAAACTGGGTCGAAGCGCCACCCTGCATGAACAACACGCGATAGTTGGACGGAATCTCGAGCAGTTCGCGCAGGTCCGCCTCGGCCTTCTCGGCGATGGCCACGAATTCGTCGGAGCGATGACTCATCTCCATGACGGACAGTCCGCGGCCCTGATAATCCAGCATCTCGGCGCGGGCGCGCTCCAGGACAGCGGTCGGCAGTGCAGCAGGACCGGCGCAGAAGTTGAACTTGCGTGTCATGTCGTCTTATTTCCCGAAAGTGAAGCGACCGCCCCGAAGGCGGTCGCAATCCAGCGTCTTATTCCGCGTCTGTCGGCGGGGTATCCGTCGACTCGGCGTCATCTCCCGCCTGCACCTGTTCGTCGGTGCTCAGCGCCTCTTCGTCCAGCTCATCCTGCACCACGACGACCTCTTCCGGCTCGTCGACACGCACCGTCGTCACCAGACGCTCCTCTTCCGCGGTGCGGATCAAGGTCACGCCCTGGGTGTTGCGCGAGGTGGTGGACACCTCGGCGACGCGGGTACGTACCAGGGTGCCGCGGTCGGTGATCAGCATCAGTTCGTCGTTGTCGCTGACCTGCACCGCGCTGACCAGGTCACCGTTGCGCTCGCTGGTCTGCATCGCGATCACGCCCTGGCCACCACGGCCACGCAGCGGGAACTCTTCCAGGCGCGTGCGCTTGCCGAAGCCATTGGCGGACGCGGTCAGGATGTAGCACTGCGGCACCTCACCGCTGGCGACGCCGTCTTCCGACACGCCCTCGGTGGTTGCCACATCAGCGCTCTCGACGCCTTCCGCCGTCGCGTCCGCGGCGTCATCGACCTCGATCTCGTTGTCATCGATCGCGGTGGTGCGCGGAATGATCAGGCTGATGACCTGTGCATCGTCGAGCAGACGCATGCCGCGCACACCACGGGCGGTACGGCCCATCACGCGCACGTTCTGCTCTTCGAAGCGGATCGCCTTGCCGTTGGAGGACACCAGCATGACGTGGTCGGAACCGGACGTGATGTCGGCGCCGATCAGACGGTCACCTTCCTCGATGTCCAGCGCGATCAGGCCGACACTGCGCGGACGCGAGAACTGGCTCAGCGCGGTGCGCTTGACCGTGCCGTTGGCGGTGGCGAAGAAGATGTAGCTGTCGGCGGCGTAATCGCGCACCGGCAGGATGGTGGTGACCCACTCGCCGTCGTCCAGCGGAATCAGGTTGACCAGCGGCTTGCCGCGCGAGCCACGTGACGCCTGCGGCATCTCGTAGACCTTGAGCCAGTACACCTTGCCCTTGTTGGAGAACAGCAGCACGGTGTCGTGGGTCGAGGCGACCAGCAGGTGCTCGATGACATCCTCGTCCTTCATCGAGGTGGCGGACTTGCCGCGGCCACCACGCTTCTGGGCCTGGTAGTCAGACAGCGGCTGGGTCTTGGCATAGCCGCTGCGCGAGACCGTCACCACCATGTCTTCCTCGTTGATGAGGTCTTCGATGGTCAGGTCACGACGGCTGGTCATGATCTCGGTGCGGCGTTCATCGGCGTACTGGGCACGCACTTCGCGCAGCTCTTCGCGGATGACTTCCATCAGGCGGTCGGCAGAGGACAGGATCTCCATCAGCTCGGCGATGCGCTCGAGGATGGAGGAGTACTCGGCCAGCAGCTTCTCGGTCTCGAGACCGGTCAGGCGATGCAGACGCAGCTCGAGGATGGCCTGGGCCTGGGCCGGCGACAGACGGTAGTGCTTGGCGTCTTCAGACAGCCCCAGACCTTCCGGCAGATCTTCCGGACGGCAGGAAGTGGCACCGGCGCGCTCGAGCATCTCGACCACCTGACCCGGCTGCCATTCACGATCGACCAGCTTTTCCTTGGCTTCCGCCGCGCTCGGCGAGCCCTTGATCAGCTCGATCACCTCATCGATGTTCGAGATCGCCACCGCCAGACCTTCAAGAATGTGGCCACGTTCACGCGCCTTCTTGAGTTCGAACAGGGTACGACGGGTAACGACTTCACGACGGTGACGCACGAAGGATTCCAGAATCTGCTTGAGATTCAGGATCTTCGGCTGACCTTCGTGCAGCGCGACCATGTTGATGCCGAACACGGTCTCAAGCTGGGTCTGGGAGAAGAGGTTGTTGACGACCACTTCACCGGACTCGCCACGCTTGGTCTCGATGACCACGCGCAGACCGTCCTTGTCGGACTCGTCACGCAGCTCGGCGATGCCCTCGATCTTCTTGTCCTTGACCAGTTCGGCGATCTTCTCGATCAGACGCGCCTTGTTCACCTGGTAGGGAAGCTCGGTGATGATGATGTGATCACGGCCGTTCTTGTCGTTGTGCTCGATGGTATGCACGGCACGCACGTAGATACGACCACGACCGGTGCGGTAGGCATCGAGGATGCCGGCACGGCCGTTGATGATACCGGCGGTCGGGAAGTCCGGCCCCGGAATGAATTCCATCAGCTCATCGATGGTCAGATCGCCGTTGTCGATCAGCGCCAGACAGCCGTCGATGACCTCGCCCATGTTATGGGGCGGGATGTTGGTGGCCATGCCCACGGCGATACCGGAGGAGCCATTGACCAGCAGGTTCGGGGTCTTGGTCGGCAGCACGGCAGGAATGCGCTCGGTGCCGTCATAGTTGTCGACCCAATCGACGGTGTCCTTCTCGAGGTCGGCCAGCAGCTCGTGCGCCAGGCGCGCCATGCGCACCTCGGTGTAACGCATCGCCGCGGCGCTGTCGCCATCGATGGAACCGAAGTTGCCCTGACCATCCACCAGCACATAACGCATGGAGAAGTGCTGGGCCATGCGGACGATGGTGTCGTAGACCGCACTGTCACCGTGCGGGTGGTATTTACCGATCACATCGCCGACGACACGGGCAGATTTCTTGTAGGCCTTGTTCCAGTCATTGTTCAGCTCGTGCATCGCGAACAGTACGCGACGGTGAACCGGTTTGAGGCCATCGCGAACATCCGGCAAGGCACGCCCGATGATGACGCTCATCGCGTAATCGAGATACGACTGCTTGAGCTCGTCCTCGATGTTGACTGGCAGTATCTCTCTGGCGATCTCACCCATGATTCGTCAAATCCTTGAACTCAACTGTTGGCGCCACTGCAGCAACGACGCATGCTCCGTCGGTACTGCAGCGCGGCAGTGGCGTGAAGCAGACACGGGGTGCCAGCTCCGCGGCACCGAAGTGGCGGCATTATATCACTTGCGAGCGCGCCTAGCAGCTCACACGACGCCGCAAGGACACCTCAGTACGGTAGTACGGCCGTCAATATGCGCGGCCTGCTGGCTCATGCCTCGCCGCTGAGGGGCGATCAGGCCGTTTCTTCACTGACCAACGCGCCCAGCAGCGCGCCGATCTCGCCGTCCAGCGGCATGGCGCGACCGGTGTCGGTATTCATCAGCACGAAGGTGAAGTCCGCCCTGGAGACCAGCGCCCCGGAACGCGGATGCACCTCGCCCATGCGCCGCTCGCCCAGATGGATCTCCTGACGCATGATCATCTTGCGGCGCCCGAGCTCGGCCAGCCGCGTGGTGATGACCAGCTCATCATGCACGGTGGCGGGATAGTGCCAATCCAGGTTGAGGTTGACCGCCACCATCGCGATACCTTCGCGCTTGAGCGCGGCCAGATCGAGATGCGCGAGCATGAACTCCCAGCGCCCTTCCTCATAGAA
>NZ_CFDJES010000077.1:10969-12634 GCF_983723665.1 Cobetia sp.
GCGCGGCCAGATCGAGATGCGCGAGCATGAACTCCCAGCGCCCTTCCTCATAGAACTCCAGATAGCGGGCATTGTTGACGTGCCCATAGCCATCCAGATGATAACCACGCACCGTCAGGGTCGTGCGACTGACGACGCCTGCGTGATTGCCGACGTCTGTGTGAGTGCCGACGTCTGTGCGAGTGCCGACATCTGTGTAAGAGCCGACCGCTGCCTGCGGTGGATTGCTGTCGTGTTGCATCCCTGCCTCCCGTCCGTGAAACGATCGCGCCGTATGGCCATCGTCAGCTGATCTTATGCCGGTGACGGACAGAAAAACAAACGCTTGGCTGAATGATGGCACCTGCCCTGCTCGCCATCCCTACAAGGCGGCTACTCGCCGGGCGGACCCTGCGGTGGCCTCTCGCCGCCCTCCTCGTCGAGGAAGTGCCCCTTCTCGCCCATGAAGCAGCCGAAGATCTGGTTAACCCCCGGCGCCAAGGCGTGATAGTGATAGCCACGCACCGGGTCCGTCTCGCCGCCACACTCATCCAGGTCAGCGGGAACATTGCCGTCGTTGTCCTCTCTGGCATAGATGGCATAGCCATCCAGCGCATAGCCGATCATCGGCGAATGGCCATCTTCCTGAATGCCGATCTCGGAGCAGCCAGTGGCGGTGTGATAGTGATAGCCCTCATGCGGATTGGCATGCGCGCCACAATCATCGAGCACCCCCAGGGTGTGAGAGCTCAGGATCAGCTCCAGCGGCGCCGGCGGGCCGAACAGCACGCCATTGAGCGCCACGCCGGTGTTGGAGCGGCCGGCAAGCGAGGTCGGCTCGGCGGCCGGCACCGGCACCTCGGGAATCACGGCAGTCTTCTCGATGCCACCGCCCAGCTCATCCAGCGGACACTCGAGACAGAAGTTGTCGAAGCCCTCGATGGGGTTCGGGTTCCCCGCCACCTCGCAGCCACGCGCGCCATCGATCACGGTGATCTCGCCCGTGTTGACGTCGTACATCTGCCACTCCTTGTCCTTGTAGAGAGTGGCCAGATTCTTGATGAACTCGCCGTCCACCTGATAGAGGGTGCCCTCGCCATCCATCCAGGTGCCGCCTTCCTGCTCACCGGAGTGGATATTGGGCGGGCAGAAAGGCCCCTCCGGCGAGGTTTGCGGGTCCGCGGGCGCACCGGCCACGCGGAACTGATAGCAGGTCGTCTGCGTGCCGCCGCTCAGGGTGCAGTCGACGGTCTCGACCTCACCGACGATCGCGCCCTCGGCAAACACCTCAGGTTCCAGCCCGAGCGCCGCAGGGGCAGATTCGCCGTCAGCGGCTGCCTCTTTCGTGACCGTTGCACTGGTCTCGGCCGCGCTGGCCGCCTTGTCGTGGGCGTCATGCTCCCCGCTGCAGCCGAACAGCAGCAGGGTCAGCGCCGCCAGCGTCAGTGGTCGTGTCCGTTTCAGCGCGCTCGCGCCTGAAGCTCTGCTCTTCACAAAAGCCTCCACAACCGTCTCCTCAGCAGTCCCCACAGCAGTCTCCACAACAACGTCGTCGATCACTCTGCTGCCCTCCGCGTCTCAAGTCTGATGGTCTATGCCTATAGGTCGATGCCTGCTATTCGATATCTACTGGTCGATGCCTGCTGATCGATATCTGTCGGGCGATACCGCAAACCGCCAGACCGC
>NZ_CFDJES010000077.1:12734-14273 GCF_983723665.1 Cobetia sp.
CGCGTCGCGCTGGTGCTCGGTGAGGACATGGCGCTCAAGAGCCTCAAGTTCGCCGATGCCGTGGTCGATGAAGCCAACGCCCAGGATGACGGCGAAGACCCCATCCTGCGTCTGGAGACCGACTTCGCGCTGATGGCCCAGGTGCTGTCCGGCGTGATCGAGCAGATGACCGCCTGGCTGGGTGGTGAAGCCCAGCCCGCCAGCTGAGCCTTGGGCCCGCTGCCGACCTTCTCTTTTTTCAGAATGACAAACCCGGATGACGTGCGTCGATGACTGACACTGCAACACCCAAGCCTGCCACGACCAGCGAACAGGACCCGTTCGCCGATATTCGCCCCTACCACGACGACGAGGTAGCGGAGGTGCTGGTACGCCTGGAGCAGGACCGCGAGCTGCTCGACACCCTGACTCGCTTCCGCCTGCCGGGCCTGACCCAGCGTTTCCCGTGGCTGGCACGCCAGATCGCGCGCCTGGCCATCAAGCGCGAGATGATTGGCGTCAAGGATGTTGCCAGTTTCCAGAGCCGCATCGCCGTCTACATGGCGCGCATGATCCACACCACCACCACCAGCTTCGAGACGGTGGGGCTGGAGCGCCTGTCCCCGGACACGCCGTATCTGTTCCTGTCCAACCATCGCGATATCTCGCTGGACCCGGCCTTCGTCAACTACGCCCTCTATCGTCACGGGCGTGACACGGTGCGCATCGCCATCGGTGACAACCTGCTGCAGAAACCCTTCGTCACCGACCTGATGCGCCTCAACAAGAGCTTCATCGTGCCGCGCTCCGCCAAGGGCAAGCGCGCGATGCTGGCCGCCTACCAGTCGCTGTCGGGCTATATCCGCCACTCGCTGACCCACGACCAGCACTCCATCTGGCTGGCCCAGCGTGAAGGGCGCGCCAAGGATGGCCGTGATGGCACCGAGAGTGCCATCATCAAGATGCTGACCATGGCGGCGCGCACCGCCGACAAGACGCGTCCGTTCAGCGAGGCGGTCAGCGAGCTCAACATCGTGCCGGTGTCGATCAGCTACGAGTTCGACCCCTGTGACCTGCAGAAAGCGCGTGAGCTGGCGGCCGTCGCCAATGAAGGCCGTTACGAGAAGGTGCAGTACGAGGACATCAAGTCCATCGCGGCGGGTATCAGCGGCCACAAGGGGCGCGTCAAGCTGGTGTTCGGCGAGCCGCTCAAGGGCGACTTCGAGACCCCGGAAGACGTGGTGAAGGAAGTCGACCGCCAAGTGCTGGCCTACTACACCCTCTACCCGAGCCATCAGCTGGCACTCGAGAAGCTGGCCGCCAGCCGCCCGCAGCTGCGTGAGGAGCCGCGCCTGGCCTCGGCGCTGGATGTCTCGGCCATCAGCGGTGCCGAGCGCGCCACCTTCGAGAACCGCCTCGCAGAGGTGCCCGCAGAGCTCAAGGACTGGTGGCTGGTGCAATACGCCAACCCGATCCTCAATCGCGAAGGGCTCTCCATCGATCTCGATGAGAAGCTCGATGCCGCCGAGGCGACGGACGGCGAGAAGGTCGCGCAGTAAG
>NZ_CFDJES010000078.1:0-1292 GCF_983723665.1 Cobetia sp.
GTCGCACCCTGAGGCGCTTCTTCTTCCGCGATGGCATTGCCAGCGAGAAGCAGGGCACCTGTCAGGCCGATGATGGCTCCGAGATATGTCTTGCGCATGGATAACTCTCCTTGATGAGCATTGTCGGCGGTCAGCCGACCAGGGAGGGATGTCAGACCACGACATGATGACTCAAGGACTGAGGCATCGGTGTCGAGGCTGCCAGCAGATGCTGGCGATCATCCAACCTGCTGCTGAAGATATCGATAGAGGAGAAGAGCGCCGTCCCTGACACCATCCTTGGCATCCTCCGTGGCGCGACCTCGTCCTGAGGTGTTCCTGTCATGACCGTATTCCCTGGTCATGCGCTTGCCGAAATTCATCGTTGCGCCTTACTGTCTGCGTCTGACAGTCCTGTCAGGTGTCAGCCGCTGAGCGGTTGATGCAGGAAGTCCTTCTCCACACAGACACAAAGCCGATGAGTCGTGGCAAAGCGAGGCTCATGTTAACGAGAATATGTGAACTGTCTAGCGTGAAGCCTTGCGTATTATTCGCGTTGATCGCTTGAGGATTATTTATGTAAAAAAGAGTAGTCGGGGTGTGGATGATTGGCGACGTGGCTGTCGATGTTCCACCGGACGCTACGCCAGAGGGGGCCCGCGTGGCGACTGGAATCCTGCGCTTGAGTGTGTCGCATTGCCGACGAAATGGGGCTTGGGGTGTCTGTCATCGGCAACGCGTCTTTCGTGGAAGTGGCGACATCGAGCGTACTTGCGGTGCTACAAACCAATGTTTTTATTGGATTTTTGTAACAGAGCGCTGATTGGCGGGAGACGTGTATCAGGTAAAATGCACGGCAGACAGGGTTTGGTCACCTTGCCAAAAACGCCACGAATGGCGTGATCCAATGCACGGCGATGCCACGGCATTGGCATTACTGATTCAGCGGCAAATCTTCTGGCAGCTCCATGGGTCGTGGGCTGCGGTCGAAAGAGGTGTGCCGCATTTCGGTAAAAAAACTACAGAAAGTTTGCTCTGCAATGGCGCTGAAGATATTGCCCAAATGACAGCAAGAGTGGCATGAAGGCCGCCATGCAGAGAGTGGTGTCAGAGCCGCAAGTGGAAAGCGCATTGAATGCACCTGCCGTCTGAGCATCGTCGGTTGCGGTTCAGGGTCGTGTTCTGAGCATCTTGAACGATACGCCTACATTCTGACTGGGGATGACGGCGGGATATGACAAGCCATGTGCATGATTCATATGGCGGAAATATCGCTGTAAGCGTTGCGGATCACACTGGCGCAGCGTGAATGA
>NZ_CFDJES010000078.1:1392-10694 GCF_983723665.1 Cobetia sp.
CCGAGACCGCCAGGGTCCGGTACCTAAATGCACGAGGGCCCACCCTCGGCAGCCGCGTGACAGCCAGGCAAGGCCGGCGACACGCATGACGCAGCAGGAACTGAAGACGTTATCGAATCCATCCCGGCGGCCATGTGCGGCGGGGGAAGGCGCGATGATCATGGCACTGGGGTGCCGGGTCATCGGGCCTGTCGACTCAACGGACTTCAGATGAAAAATGCACTGATAGCACGACTTCTGGGCGCCAGCTTGAGCATCGGCGCCCTCACCGGGCTCGCCGGGTGCGTCTTCGCCCCCGGTGGCAACATCGACTACGACACCAGCGCTGCGCCGGTGGACGACATCGTCGATGTGGAACCGATCACCTTTGGCCTGATCAAGGCCCAGGCGCGCGCAGACGCCGAATCACGCCAGTCCAGTGGCGATGACAAGCAGCGTCGTGAGCTTGAAAAGGCGCTGGCCCAGGAGCTCAACAGCAGCACGCGCGCCAGTCTGGCACCGGACTATCAGTACCGTGTCGGCCCCGGCGACATCCTGACCATCATCGTCTATGACCATCCCGAGCTGACCTTGCCGACCGGTTCCGAGCGCAGTGCGCAGGAAGCCGGCAACGTCGTGCACGCCGATGGCACGCTGTTCTATCCCTATGTCGGTCGCGTCAAGGTCAGTGGCATGACGCTGGACCAGATTCGCCGTGATCTCGGCGAGAAGCTGCAGCCCTACCTCAATGCGCCGCAGATCGACGTCAAGGTCGCCGCCTTCCGCAGCCAGAAGGTGCGGATTACCGGCGAGGTGCAGTCTCCCGGCGTGCAACCGATCAGCGATGTACCGCTGAGCCTGCTGGACGCCATCGCGGCGGCGGGCGGTCTGTCCGAAGACGCCGATTGGCACAACGTGGTGCTCAAGCGCAATGGCGAAGAGACCACCATCTCCCTCTATGAGCTGCTGGCCGAGCGCAATGGCGCCAACGATGAGGCGGGCAATGACCGCCTGCTCAAGGATGGCGACACCCTCTACGTGCCGGATGTCGGTACCCAGAAGGTGTTCGTGATGGGCGAGGTGGACAAGTCCATCAGCCTGCCGCTGGGCAGAAGCCCGATCTCGCTGACCGATGCCATCGCGCGTGCCGGCGGCATCAAGGAAAACTCCGCCGATGCGTCGGGCATCTTCGTCATCCGTCGTGATCGTGAAGACCCCGAGAAGCTGGCCACCGTCTATCAGCTGGATGCGCGCAATTCCACGGCGCTGATTCTGGGCGCGGACTTCGGCCTCAAGCCGCAGGACGTCGTCTATGTCACCGCCGCACCGGTCTCGCGCTGGAACCGTGTGATTACCCAGCTGCTGCCGACGGTGAGTTCCATCTACTACAGCACCGAAATCCAGGACAACCTCGATACCCTCGGCCAGTAAGGCGAGGGGTCGTCAAGGCGTCCCTGCCCGGCACCGCCGTGGCCGGGCAGGACACCAGGAGAGTGACCCAACGATGTCGAACCGCAATTCCCACACCACGCGTCAGGCCTTGGCCAGCGAGTCGTCAAGCGTGCCCGCGCGCACCAGTCTTGATCTCGGCCGCATGCTGGGCCAGCTGTATGACAGCCGTCTGACGCTGGCGCTGATCACCGGCACCTTCACCGTGCTGGCGGTGCTCTACGCGCTGCTGGCCACTCCGATCTACAAGGCCGATGCGCTGGTGCAGGTCGAGGAGGGCGGCGGCAACATGAACCCGCTGCGTGATGTCTCCAGCCTGCTGCGTGGCGAGGCGCCGCCGTCCGAGTCCGAGATCCAGATCATCACCTCACGCCTGGTGCTGGGCGAGACGGTCAAGAAGGAGCAGCTGGATCTGGTGGTCAAGCCGTATCAGTACCCGCTGATCGGCACCTTCCTGCGCACCCACGAATTCGCGCGTCCGAGCTGGCTTGCCGGTTCCAGCATGGTCTGGGCAGGCGAGTCGATCGACGTGGCCAGCCTGGAGGTGCCGGCGGCCTGGGACGATGTGCCGCTAACGCTGGTGTCGCTGGGAGAGGGTGGTGAGTACGAATTGCAGTACGACGGCGATGCACTGGGCACCGGTGTGGTCGGCGAAGCCTCACGCTTCGATGGCCCGCTGGGCGAGGTAAAGCTCAAGGTCAGCGCACTGGACGCGGCCAGGGGCGCTGAATTCACGCTGATGCATCAGTCGACCCTGGAAGCGACGAATGCGCTGCGTTCACGCTTCGCGGTGGCCGAGATGGGCAAGGAAACCGGGGTGCTGGGTCTGGCGCTGGTCGGCGAAGACCCGCTGCGCACCCAGCAGACCCTGCAGCGCATCACCGAGACCTACCAGCAGCAGAACATCGAGCGTCAGTCCGCCGAAGCCGAGAAGTCGCTCGAGTTTCTCAAGAAGCAGGTGCCGACGGTGCGTGAGCGCCTCGAAGTGGCCGAGAACCGTCTCAATGCCTATCGCGGCAAGAGCGATAGCGTGAATCTGGATCTCGAGACCAAGTCGGTGCTCGAGCAGCTGGTCAATATCGACAATCAGATCAACGAGACCCAGCTGGAAGAAGCGGAGCTGTCCGGCAAGTTCAACCCCAGTCACCCCAACTACGTGGCGCTGCGCAAGAAGCGTGCGGACCTGCAGCAGACCCGCAAGGAGCTGGAGAAGCAGGTCGGTGACTTGCCGGACACCCAGCAGGAAATCCTGCGCCTGGAGCGTGAAGTCGAGGTCAATCAGCAGATCTACGTGCAGCTGCTCAACAAGACCCAGGAAATGAACATCGCCCAGGCCAGCACCATCGGCAATATCCGCATTCTGGACGAGGCCGTCGCACAGCCGCATCCGATCAGCCCGCGCAAGGCGATGATCGTGGTGATCGCGACCCTGCTGGGCGGCATGCTCGGAGTGGTCTTCGTGCTGCTGCGCTCCATGCTGCATCGCGGTATCGAGACGCCGTCGGAGCTGTCCGACCTGGGCCTCAATGTCCACGCGACCCTGCCGCTCTCCGAAGAGCAGGCACGCCTCAACCGTCGTCTGGCGCGTGGCTTCAAGCGCTTCACTGGGCGCGGTGTCGCAACAGCGGCCAATGACAATGTCGCGCCCGGGCTGCTGGCGATCCGCAATCCGGCGGACCTCTCCATCGAGGGCCTGCGCGGTCTGCGCACCAGCCTGCACTTCGCGATGATGGAAGCCCCCGACAATCGCCTGATGATCTGTGGCCCGAGCCCTGGCATCGGCAAGAGCTTCGTGTCCGCCAACCTGGCCGCCGTCTGCGCCCAGGCCGGCAACCGGGTACTGGTCATCGATGCCGACATGCGCCGTGGCCATGTCCACCAGAGCATGGCGGGTGTCCAGCACAGCGACGCCGCGCCGGGCCTGAGCGACTTCCTGCTCGGCAAGGCCGACCGCGACAGCATCGTGCGTGGCATCACCGATCCGAGTCTGGCGATGTCCGAGACCGCCGCTGCGGCGCCTGGCGAAGGGGTGGCCGCCAACGGCGCGCCGAGCAATCTGTGCTATGTGGCACGCGGCACCTCGCCCTCCAATCCATCGGAGCTGCTGTTGCAGTCACGCTTCAGCGACCTGCTGACGTGGGCCAGCGCCAACTTCGACATGGTCATCATCGATACACCGCCGATCCTGGCCGTCACCGATGCCGCCATCGTCGGCAAGCAGTGCGGTGTCAGCGTGATGGTGACGCGCTTCATGCATAACTCGCCCAAGGAAATCGAAGCGGCGCTGGAGCGCTTCGCCTCCAGTGGCGTGCACGTCGATGGCGCGATTCTCAATGCCGTCGAGCGCAAGGCCACCACGACCTACAGCTACGGCTACAGCTATCACGATTATCAGTACCAGGGTGGCGCCAAGGGTTAGCGGCCACTTGCATTAGAGCCCGCGAACCCGATGTCCGAGACTGCGTGCCTCGTTGGCAGTGGGGATCGGCAGTCGAGGCGAGAGCCGAGGCAGTACGGGTGAAGCATCGGGTAGCACGCCGTCGAGCGACGGCACCAGCGGCTCCGAGCGTGATGAACGGAACCACAACACGAACGCAAGCCAAGGGGGTAACGGCATATGAATACCACGACGAACCATGCAAGCTCCGGGCTGGAAGGGCGTCAGCGCCACTCCCGCATGTACGAGCGACTGATGTTCAACTCGCTGTGTCAGGCCATCGTCGGTCTGATTCTGGCAGTGGGTGTCCCGCTGCTGCTGATCAATGGCCTGCGCCCGTGGGTCAGCGAGATGCGCATGCACAGTGTCATCGCCGCCAGCGGCGGCTTCCTGCTCGCATTGCAGGCGATTCGTCACATGTCGCGCTACCCCGGCGCCAAGGCCTTCGCCTACGTGCTGCCGGCCATCACCATCAGCTATCTGCTGGCGATGAGCGTGCTGATCGCGCTGGATCTGCGCTTCAGCCGTATCGTGCTCGGCAGCTCGTGGCTGGCGGCGATGCTGATCTGCTCCGTCGGCTTCTGGGCCGAGCAGCGTACCCGCATCCGCAAGCTGGCCGTGGTGCCCTTCGGTGACTATCGCAGCCTGTTCACCACCCGTGGGGCACGCTGGAACCTGATGCGCGCGCCGGATCTCGGCGAAGAACGCTACAACGGCGTGGTCGCCGATCTGGAAGCCGACATGCCGGCAGAATGGCAGCGTTTCCTGGCCAACTGCGTGCTGCATCGCATCCCGGTCTATGACGCCAGCGAAGTCCGCGAGTCGCTGACCGGCCGTGTCGAGCTCGATCAGGTGCGTGAGAACAGTTTCGGTCAGCTGGCCCCCAACAGTGAATATGAGCTGTTCAAGCGTCTGTTCGACATGCTGGCCGTGCTCGCCGTGGCACCGTTCGTGCTGCCGATCTGCCTGGTGACCGCCGTGCTGATCCGTCTCGATTCGCCGGGTGGCGTGTTCTTCGTCCAGGAACGTGTCGGCCAGGGCGGTCGTCCGTATCGCATGTTCAAGTTCCGCAGCATGTGCCACGACAGCGAGAAGACCGGCGCCCAGTTCGCCCAGGCCAATGACATGCGCGTGACCCGCATCGGTCGCGTGATCCGCAAGACCCGCATCGATGAGCTGCCGCAGTTCATCAACGTGCTCAAGGGCGAGATGAGCCTGATCGGCCCGCGTCCGGAGCAGGTCAAGTTCGTGAATGAATTCGCCGAACAGATTCCGTTCTACAACTACCGTCACGTGGTCCGTCCGGGCATCACCGGCTGGGCACAGGTCACTCAGGGCTATGCCTCTGACGCCGACGAGACCCGCGAGAAGCTCGAGCACGACTTCTACTACATCAAGCGCTTCTCCGTGTGGCTCGACCTGCTGATCGTCGGCCGTACCATCAAGACCATGCTGACCGGCTTCGGGGCACGCTGAGCATGCTGACCGTCAGTGGCTATTACGTCGGCTTCATGGCCCTGCTGGTGGCAATCCTGCCGCTGGCCGCCAACGAGCGCACCCGCATGGTGGGTGCCTGGTTGGCCGGTGGGCTGTGTCTGGCGTTCATGGCATTGCGTTACGACGCAGGGTACGACTACTTCTCGTACCGCCAGATGGCCACCTGGCAGGTCGACCTGAGCTTTCTCGAGCCCGCACCTGCTGCCCTGGCACGCATGGCGCGGGCCTGGGGCGAGCCGCAGCTGTTCTTCATCATCACCGCCATCCTCTACGTGTCGTGCTTCGTCTCGGCACTGGTGATGAGCCGTCGCAATCTGGCCTGGTGCCTGCTGTTCTTCGTCTGCCTGCCGCTGATCTATCTGTCGGCCTTCGGGTTCGTGAAGCAGCACGTGGCGATTGCGCTGTTCATGCTGGCGATGGCGTGTCTGGAGCGTGGCATGCGGCTGCCCGCGCTGGTGCTGATGCTCGTCGGCACCAGCTTCCACTACACCCTGGCACTGTATCTGCCCCTGCTGGTGATCTATCCGCTGCTGCGCCGTGCCTACCCGTTCTGGCTCTACCTGGGGCTGCTGCCACTGTGTTTCGTGGCCGGGCCGCTGGCCAAGAGCATTCTCAGTGCGCTGGGCCTCTATGCGCATTATTTCGAGGATTTCTCCGGCGGTGGCGAGAAGCTCTACGTCATCTACCTGTTGATCTGCCTGGGCACCCTGGTGCTGTGGAAGCATTTCCGCCTGTCACTGGACCCCTGGGCCTTCAACCTGATGTTCATCGGCGTGGCGCTCTACACCCTGTTCATCACCTACGGTGAGCATGTGGCACGTGCCAGCTATTATTTCCTGCCGTTCGCCATCTTCGTCATCTGTGACGTGATCGAGCACTTCCGCGACAAGCTGTTGCCCAGCCTGATCAGCGGCGTGCTGATGATGGCGCTGTTCTTCATGTCGCTGAAGGTGGCGGCCGGCAATCAGGACCACGATTTCTTGAACAACTACGAGTTCTATTTCTTGAGCGATGAAGCCTTGGTCGTCGGCAACGGAGGCCAGTCATGAGCGAAGCGCTGATCTTCTCGCTGTTCAATCTGATGGCGCGCGGCCTGTCCTCCGCCGCGGGCCTGCTGCTGGCGCGTGCCGTGGCGCCGGAGGCCTTCGGTGAATACGCGCTGGCCCTCAACTACGCGGTATTGCTGGGCGTACTGGCGCGCATGGGCGGCAACGAGGTGTTGCTGGTCACCCGCGACGGTGCCAGCGCGTCGGCACTGCGCCGCTGGATGGGCGTCGGCATCTCGCTGTATGCCTTGCTGGCGATCGGCTTCGCCGTCGGCATCGCGCCGCTGCTGGGCCTGTCGGCCTTCATCTTCGCCTTCTGTGCGCTGCGCGCCGCGGCGGAGCAGGTCGGCCTGCAGATGATCAACTCGCGCCTGCAGCGTCAGGAGCGCCTGGGTCGCGTCAATCTGATGACGGTGCTGATCTCGCTGGCGGTGGCGATCGCCGTCGCCTGCGCCGCGGGCCCGGCGCTCTATCATCAGGGCGTCGAGCTTGTGACCGGCGCCGAGTTCAGCGCTGACCTGACCACCCCCGCCGGCATGTTCGGCCTGGCGCCGGTGCCGACCTTCGTGATGGTCAGCGCCATCGCGCTGGTCATCGTGATGGCGCTGGGCATGTGGCTGTCGCGTGATGCGCTAGCGGATGCCCGGGCCGAGGCCGACGCGGCGGCGGGCGATGAGGGCGTGGGTCAAGAGGGCGCGGGCCAGCGTCGCCTGCCGAGCAAGGCCGATTTCGCGCGCGGTCGCGGCTTTCTCTACAACAACCTGATGTCGTTCGCCTACCTGCAGGCCTGGGTGATTCTGGCCGGGCTGGCGTTTGCGCCCGCTCAGGTGGCCAGTGTCTCGGTGGTGACCTCCATCGTGTTCGCGCTCTATGTGTTCCCCACCAGCCTGTATCGCTACTACCTGCCCAAGCTGACCCACGGCGATGCGCGCCTCAAGGAGTACCTGGTCATCGCCAGTGGCTTCGCGCTGCCGGTGGCGGGAGGACTGGCGCTGATCGCGCCGTGGCTGGCGGAACACTTCCTGAGCGGCGCCTACCCGCGCCTGACCCTGACGCTGCGCGCCTTCGCGCTGGTCTATCTGGTGCACGCCTTCGTCACCTGCGCCTTCACGCGTCTGGCCGCGCTGCGCCTCAACGGCAAGCGCCTGCTGTGCCAGAGCACCGGCGCCACGTTGGTAGTCGGCGGGGGCCTTGCGATCGCGGCGCTCAACCACTCGCTGGGCAACGCGTCCGGCGACACCGGCAGCCTCCTGGGCGTCGATCTCTACAGCCTCTTCCTGTGTGTGCCGGTCGCCGCCGAAGTGGTGATGCTGGCGATGGCGATCCTCTTTCAGCCATCACTCTCCCGCGGTGGCAAGGCACACGAAGACAACGCTGCGGCGAGTGCCTGAGCCTGACCGGGCTTCACGAGCGCAGCAGGAATCGGAAGGTCAGCATCTGTGCCTTCCGGTTGATGACATGACGGCGATGCCGGGCATGCAGACACAGCCCTCAGGCATCGCGCGTTCGAATCGCGACATTACGGACAGAAGGACGAACAGCATGGCCAAGATATGCATGACGCACGGATGGCATGACGACAACAAGGGCGACTCCGCCATCCTGATGGGCACCATCGACTTCCTCGATCAGCTGATCGATGCCGAACAGGGCCGCAGCGATGTCTCCGGTGCCGGCGTGGCCAAGGCCGAAGGCCACCGCATCGATATCCTGCCCATCGATGATCAGGTGTTCGCCACCGAGCGCGGCCCGTTCCGCCATATCCGTCGCCGCTACCGTGAACGTGTCACCGTCGGCCAGCCGCTGATGCCGCCGATGCGTGACAAGCTGCGCTTCGTGACCTCGCTGCTTGGCCTGGGCGCCAAGATGATGTTCGGCAAGCAGGGCAAGAGTGGCAACGACATCATCGACGCCGCGGACCTGGTGGTCGTCAAGGGCGGTCATATCTTCCACAACGGCAGCTTCAAGAAGACGCTGTCCTCGTGGCTGGCGCTGATCGGCTATCTGGCGCCGGTGATGCTGGCCCGCAAGGCCGGCAAGCGCGTCTTGCTGCTGGGTCACTCCTTCGGCCCGTTCAAGACCCCGGCCCAGGAACGCTTCTTCCTGCGCACCCTGAGCGATTGCCTGGTGGTCTCGCGTGAGGAAATCACCCACGCCATGACCCAGAAGGCCGACCCGAAGCTGCCGCACGCGCTGCTGGGCACCGACATGGCCTTCGCCATGGCCCCTCGTGCCAGCGACGAGCATGCCGCGGTCAAGGCGCCGAATGGCGTGGCCTCGCCGTACGCCGTGATCACCCTGCGCGACTGGTGGGGCCTGGATCAGCAAGCCTTCGCCGAGCGTGTCGAGGTGCTGTCGCGCTCACTGCTGGAATCCCGCGAGCGTCTGGGCATCGAGCGCCTGCTGGTGGTACCGCACGTGCTGGGCCCGACCGATATCGAGAATGACCAGCGCATCTCCCAGCTGGTGTTCGACCACCTGCAGAAGGCACTGGCCGCGGCACAAGGCGGCGAAGACCTCGCCACGCGTATCGAGCTGGTGCAGGGCGACCCGAGCCCGGATGCGCTGGTCGATCTCTACCGCGATGCCCAGTTCCTGGTCGGCACCCGCTTCCACTCGGTCATCTTCGCGCTGATGTCCGGCACGCCGGTCTACGCGCTGTCCTACTGCGGTCCCAAGGCGCCGGGCATCATGCGTGACTTCGGTCTCGGCGACAGCGTGCAGGACATCGAGAACTTCGACCCGGCGCGCATCGTGGCCGATATCGAACAGCTGGTCGCCGACAAGGCCTTCCCGGCGCTGGCCGAGAAGGTCATCGCCGAGAAGCTGGCGATCACCGCCGATATCACGCGCGACTTCCTGCGTCGTGCACCGGGACGTGCCGGCGTCTGGGG
>NZ_CFDJES010000078.1:10794-14034 GCF_983723665.1 Cobetia sp.
GACAGCGAGCCTGTCGTGCGAGGAGCCTGATATGGCACATGTCGCTCTGTTGATTCAGGACATCAGTGCCTGTGGTGGCGTCGAGAAGGTGATGCATGGTCTGGCGCGGGACCTGAGCGCCAGTCACCGGGTCACGCTGGTCTCGGTGCGCGAAGGCGAGCCGTACTGGGGGCGTCTGGAGGGTGTCGAATATCGCACCCTCGGGCTGCCGGCCACCGGCACGCGCCAGAACTTCCGCCATTGGGTGACGCATCTGCGTCGCCTGATGCTGGAGGAGCGGATCGAGGTGATGGTCAGCGGCTACTTCGCCTTCCATCTGGCGGCGCAGCTGGCGGCACGCGGTACCGGTGGCGTCGATGGCGAGGGGCGCCCGCGTCCGCGCACGCGCATCATCGCCCAGGAGCACAGCGCCTATCATCACGACCGCCGTGCCAAGCGCATCGTCAAGCAGTTGGCCTATCGCCACCTCGACGTGCTGCAGGTGCTCAATGAGGTCGATGCCGAATGCTGGCGTCGCCGCGGCCTCACGCCGACGGTGATTCCCAATTATCTGGATGACCAGCAGGCGGACGAGGCACGCAGCCGCTGCGAACATCAGGTCGATGTGGTGATGGTCGGGCGTCTGGCGCCGATCAAGCGCCTCGACCTGGCGATTCGTGCCTTCGCGAATTCCGGCTACCGTCGCGGTCGCCTGGTGGTGGTCGGTGACGGCCCGGAGCGTGAACGCCTGCTGGCGCTATGCAACGAGCTGGGACTGCGCGTTTTCCAGGGCGCCAACGACAGCACGGTGCCTGGAGGCACTCAGGTGCTGTTCACCGGCGCGCTCAGGGATGTCTCCCACGAGCTGCGGCGTGCACGCCTGTTGCTGCTGACCTCGGAGCGCGAATGCCTGCCGATGAACGTGATCGAGGCCAAGCGTGAGGGGCTGCCGTGCCTGTCGCGCCCGGTGCGTTCCGGTCCGCTGGCGCTGATCGAGCATGGCCGTGACGGGATGCTCAGCGCGGAAGCGGATGGCAGTGAGGATGCCGCCATCATCGCGGAGCTTGCCCACGAGCTGGCGCGCCTCGAGTTCGATGACGAGCTTCTGCTGCGCCTCTCGAACGGTGCCTGGCAGAGCTTTGACCGCTACAGCGCGCACGCGGTGTTGCCGCAATATCAGCGTCTGATCTCGCGTCTCGCGCCGCCGACGCCCGGCGATGCGGCGACTACCGAGCAGGCGCGTCAGGATTCATCCGCAGACACGCGCCCAGACACACACTCGCGTCGCGTTCAGCGACAGCCGCTTGAGGAGAAGGCCCATGGCTGATGTCTCCGTCATCATGCCCAACTACGGCTATGACCGCCGCCTGCACGCCGCCGTCGACTCGGTACTGGCCCAGAGCGAGCCGGTACGCGAGATCCTGATCAGCGACGATGCCTCGCCGGATGGTGCCGCCAGTCGTCTGCGTGACGACTTCGCGGCGCTGGACACCGCTGGCGTCGAGATCCGCGTGCTGGAAACCGACACCAACGGTGGCCCGGGCCGGGCACGCAACCGTGCCATCGCCGAGGCCAAGGGCCGCTACATCGCCTTTCTGGATGCCGACGATGCCTGGCTGCCCGAGAAGATCGAACGCCAGATCGCCTTCATGCAGGACACCGGCGCCGGGCTTTCCTACACCGGCTACGAGATGGTCGACGAGCAGGGCGAGCACGTCTCGTACTTCGCGCCGCCCGAGCGCCTGACGCGTGACGACATGCTGCGCTCCAACTCCATCGGCTGCCTGACCGCCATCTATGACGCCGGTCGCTACGGGCGCTTCTACATGCCGACGATCCGCAAGCGTCAGGACCTGGCGCTGTGGCTGATCATCATCGGTCAGCTGGGCCCGGCGCAGGGCATGCCGGAACCGCTGGCGCGCTATACGCGTCGCGAGAGCAGCGTGTCGTCCAACAAGTTCAAGGCCGCCGCCTATCAGTGGCGTCTGTATCGTGAGGTGCTGGGGATGGATGTGATCAGCGCCAGTCGCAACTTTGTCCATTACGCGGTGAACGGTTATGCAAAACATCGTTGAACAGGATGTCGCGGCGTCCGCGACACCTTCCACCGAGTCCACGGCGGCTTCCCGCCACGCCGATGCAAGCGCGCAGCCGACCCTCGACTCGCGCCCGCGCGTGCTGGTCGGAGCACGCCAGGTGGATGACAGCGCGCGTCGTCAGGTGCCGGAGCTGACCTTCCTGATCTCGACCCTGGATGACGGCCTCTACAGCGTGCCGCGTCATGATGCGCTGCCCGGGGCGCGCTTCTTGATCGTGCATCAGCTGTCAGACCCTGCGAGCCGCGAGCAATACCGCGAGTACGCGCTGGCCAATTTCGATAGCCGTTTCGAGTACCTGGCGATCGACGGGCGGGGTCTGTCGAAGAGTCGCAACACGGCGCTGGCCGCCTGTGCCACGCGCTACGCCTATGTGCTGGATGACGACATCGAGCTGCATCCCCAGGCTGTCGCGCTGGTGATGGAAGCCTTCACCTGCACCGAAGCGGCCGCGATCAGCTTCCCCCACGTCAAGGCCTTCCCGCTGCATGAGCGAGACCCGGATCGGCCCGCGCCGCCGGTGTCCTTCAAGACCCACAGCCTGATGTCACTGGCGCGCGTGCGCTCGGTCGACATGGCGCTGGATCTCTGCCAGTTCCATGCACGCTTCGATGAGCAGTTCGGCCTGGGCACCGATCAGCCCTCCGGCGAGGAGTTCATCGTGCTGAGCGATGCGCGTCGTCAGGGCGCGCGTCTGATGCGTGCCAATCTGGGCATCGTCGCCCATGCGGGGGTCACCTCCGGCAGCGACTTCTACAGCACGCCGGCCAAGGCGCGCACCAAGGGGCGCATGTTTGCCCGCGCCACCGGCAGTCGTTTCTCGCCGTTGTCATTGGCCTTTTTCCTGCGCAAGGCGCCGGTCGCCATGAAGCATGGCCACCTGGCGACCTTCGCGAAGCATTACTTTCGCTGATGGCTGCCGCGCCGCTGATGGCTCTCATTGACTGACGGTTCTGATTTGATGACGACTCTAGCGCGAAGGCATGGCCATCCATGAGATGGCCATTGCCGCCCGGGTAGTCAATTGATCAAGCGGCATATCAGGGAAGTTGCGACAGGCAGGATCAGAAAGATAAGTCACAAGTTATATAGGGTCATGTTTTGGATCATATTGCGCCCGACAGGATGACTTTTCACGAAGTTGCTTTATAACAGAGCCACACTT
>NZ_CFDJES010000079.1:0-12455 GCF_983723665.1 Cobetia sp.
CTGTCGAGGAAGTAGGGGTCGATGGTCATCGAGCTGTAGGAGCCCGAGTCACCCATCAACTTCAGGCCGTCCAGGAAGGTATTGCTGACACTGCCATCGGAAAAGCCACGCAGCACGATGTAATCATATCGATTCGAGGCCCCTAACTGATTGGTATAAGCTCCGGGTGTGTAGTCCGCTGCGCGCTGCACTGTCTTGGAGCCACGCTTGTCCATATCTTCACGGGTGATGGTAGAGACGGACTGGGGGGTCTCGAGATAGCTGGTATCGGTCTTGGTAGCCGCTGTGGTGGTCACCGTCATGGTGTCGAGGGTCTCGTCCTGAGACTCACGGTGGTCGGCCGCCATGGCCTGACCGGCGAAGGGCAGGCCAAGGCCAATCGCCAGTGCCAGAGGGTGCCTGGGCAGGGTCATCAGCAGGGAGCGAGTGGCTTTATGTGCGGCGGAGTCTTTCATGAGCGCGGTGTTCCATCCGGAATGATTTATATAGGAATGATTCTTGTTCGTCGTTCTCTCCTGTGGGTAGACGTTCAGATGACCGCTTTCTGAACCATGAATGAGAATTATTTTTATCATTCTCTTATGTCGTGGTGTCATGAGGGCTGACCATCGCCGTCATGCGCGCTCTCGCTGGCTGGCGCAGGCCGTCATCCTCGGCTGCTACCGGCACAAAAAAACCGCCCCGTGGGGCGGTTCTGATGACTCGATGAACGTGCTCGCGACGGGATCGCGCTTGCCTGGCGGCGTCGCGCTGTGCTGGAGGTTACTGGTCGACCATCTCGCCCTGCAGCGTGACGGGAATGTCGCCTACCAGCTTGCCGTAGCCCAGCAGGTTGAGCAGGGTGCTGCCGACCTGATTCCTGGCGACTTCTGCACTGTCCAGTGAAATGGGGTCGGCGTTGATGAAGGTCAGGTGGGTGGCATCCTGACGGGTGACCTCCAGCGGCAGGGTCTCGCGGTGGGTGCGGTTGCCATCGGTGGCCGAGAAGGGCACCTGCATGCGCGTCGTCTGACCGGGTTCCAGCGCCGCGATGGCCAGCGGGTCAAGATTCAGGGTCAGCGTGGCCAAGCGCATCTGGCTGACGCCGGACAGCCACGGCGGCAGCTCGCCGACCTTGTCGAGCAGATCGGTCTGGCCGACGCTCAAGGGAATGCTCATCTTGCCGTCATCTCCCACGGTGCCGCTCAGGCCATTGAGGTGATGCACGTGCTCCACATTGCCCTGGCTGCCCTGCGCGGTCAGCGTCGCGGTGGCGCCGCTGCTGTCGGGCACCAGCTGCCAGGCGGCCTGTGTCGGCAGGCTGACACCGATACCACTCATGGCGAAGGCCAGTGCCGCGGCCTTGATCGGGGCACCGAAGCGGCTTTTGGCGGCTGTGGCGGTGAGGCGGCTGGCGGGTTTGCCGGTCGAGCGACGCGCAAGCGTGCGACTCAGGGCGCGGGTCCAGCGAGAGAAAGGCAATGACATGTCATGACTCCTGATGGCCAGGGGCTTGATCGGGCGAGGCCCGCCATGAGCGCCTGGAAAAGATTCGATGCTGCAGATGGGACATTGGACAGGCGGCGGCTCCAAGGGTTCGCGACACTCGTCGCAGCCGCAGGCTGACGGGGATGATCAACGCACATCTCGCGTCGCAGCTGGGAGGGGGGAATCGCTATGTTGTTGAGTTTTCGGGCTTTCCCGAGGCTCATGCTTTCGCTATCATATGCGCGCTGCATGGGCCCATAGCTCAGTTGGTTAGAGCACTCGACTCATAATCGATTGGTCGCAGGTTCAAGTCCTGCTGGGCCCACCATGCATGCCTTCCAGTGGGGTTCATTCAGCTGATGCTCAAAAGCTTCAGTGCCCCCACAAGTCGCCAATGGCGGCTTTTTTTGTGCCTGCCATTCCGGCCTTTCTTGCTGTTCTTTCTTTCCCTTCTTTCCCCCACCAGTGCATCAATGGCGTGATTTCTCGTGGTCCTGAACCACGAACGCCCCATGCCATGGGGCATGAGGCGTTTTTCTCTGCATTGGCGCGGATCATCCGGTTCGGGTGATCTCTTGCAGGGTCGCTATCACTGAGTCTCTTCTTCCATTTCCTGCTCAGTGTCATTGGCGGCACCGCTGATGGCGTTGCCGGCGGTGGTCAGCGCATTGGCGGTCGCCTGACGAGTGTCCTGCCAGGCGCTGGCAGCGGTGTTCTTGGTTTCATCCCAGGCCGCTGCGGCGCTCTTGCGCGTGTCCTGCCACCAGTCGGTGGTGTAGTTCGGCTGCTGCTCGAACTCGCTCACATCCATGTCGAGGTGGATGCGATATTCCAGTGCATCCAGATCATCACCCTGTTCGGTCTCGAGGGTGAACTTGCCCGTTTCCACGACGTACTGGTTCTCGTCCAGCCCCATGGAGTCATCGCTTTCGACGACCAGAGCGGCGACCTGCATGTTGTCGTCGAGCAGGATGTCCTCGACTTCACCGATCACGTTGTTGTCATCGTTCTGCAGGTAGACATCGGCATCCATCAGCTCATCTGCGGAGTAGAGCCCCTGCGGACTGGCCATGGCCATGCTGGTAGTGGACAGCAGCGTGGTCGCGGTGATCGCACCCAGAATCTGTTTGCGGTTCATATTGCTCATGCCGTACTCCTTGCGTGTTGAATCGGTACTTCTGGTCCGGTCCCTCAAGCGCTTCCTTCTCGCTCGTGGCGCAAATGATTCGCCAGAACCATGACCCTACCCACTGAGATCCTGACGAGACCGACAAGTTTCAAGGGGGTGAAAGAAAAACTTGTACGAGAATTCCTCTGTCTGTCACATGCAAGGTGTAAAGGGGCAATGTCGTCGTGCCAGAAGAGTGAGCTTTCTGGTGCTTCGTACCTGTCGCGAACAAGGCCGCCCGCAAGCGCTCTGTCAGCAGGGCCCTGACGAAGGGTTCGAGTAGAGGGGCGAGCAGAGAGATGAGGTGCTGAAGGATCGCTTGGATGCCAAGGCCCGCGCCCTTCAAGGCAAGAAGTCGAGACAAGGCACGTGGATATGCCGCAATCAGTGCGCGTTCAAGGCTTTTTCTGCTCGCTGATTGGCTGCCTGACGAGTGTGACAAGATGTTTTTGCACGTCAAAAGAGGCTTTTTTGTAGCGAAGTGTTACACGGCTCTGGCGGGGCGCTCTCGTGCCACAGCGGGCGCATGGGGAGAGGTAAACGCTTGATCAGCGCACACGAAAACGCCTGCCAATGCGTCTACATTAGCTATACAGATACGTTCTGATACGCGTTAAAACTTGTACAAGGTTTTGGAAGTGTCTAACTTTGCAACTGTCGAAGCACGGCGGGGCAGGCAGGAGATCACCTGATACAACATTGATGGAGCCGCAGAGCCGCTTTTTCAATCCCTTGTCAGGTTGCCGCAAGTTTTCACATCGTCATGCCGCCCGCTCCACCGGTTTCGAGCACAAGGTTTTCATCATGGATCCAATGGAGGGCATCGAGATGAACACAGTACGCAAGGTTCCCATGGAGTGTTCACGCTGTGGCAGCAACCGGGTTCACCTCGAAGATTCCCCGGCAGATGATGACATCGTCAGTTGTGCAGAATGTGATGAGTTTCTGGGTGTCTGGTTCATGTTGCGTGATCGCCTTGAAGTCAGTGCCCGCAAGCGAGCTGCGATAGACCCGGCCCTGATGGCGCTGAAGGTGGTCCAGCAGCTGGACGCCTCGGCCTGAAGCAAGCGCCTGTAAGGTCCAGTGTTCGCCAGTGCGTGTGAGGGCGCACAAGAATTTTTACCTCAGTGCCAGTCGGATTCGCTGTTTCGCCCTGGTCGCGGCTTGTTGCCCAAGGCAACGAAACTGAATATCTGGCACTGCAGGTGGAGTCGAGATTTCCGTGATACCGCTGACGACTGTTCAGCGTCCTGGTCGACCTGCGGCGAGCCGCGTTGCTTCCGCGATAGGTCCTGTTCTGCCTGAGAGTGTTTTCCCGGCCTTTGGTCGGGATTTTTTTGGCTTCAAGCCCATGAATACCCGTCTGACGCCCGTCTGAAGAACGGTGCGGCGGATACCCCCTGATCTGGTATGCGTTTGATCTGCGTCATTCGCGAGGTGTTATCAGACTGTAAGATAGTGCTGTCAGACTCTTGCCGGTCGCGCTGCCATGAAGTGTGTTCCGCGCTCTGCGCGATACCTTCCGCAGCCGTGAGCGCAGAGACTGACCAGCGATAAAATTGTGGCATCTAACCGAAAGTGCAATGGAGTCTGTCGCTATCTGTCTCCATCATGCGCACGCAAACCGAGCCACGTCTTGATGTTTTCTGTACTGAGAATCTGGTCATGACATCGTCATCTTTTGCGTCGAAAAGGAGTTCGCGCATGTTTACCCCATCAGTCCCGACCCGTAATGGCCCTCAGTGTCCCGAATGCAACGAAGCGCTGGATTGGCCTGCCCGTGATCTGCCGGATGATCACATCCTCAAGTGCCCGAACGGCCATGCGTTGTGTTCGATGGGCGATTTTCGCCTGGCGGCACGTGAGATGGCGCTGCAGGAAGAGTTCCGCCTGACGCGTGATGGCGCCAGGTCACACGGCCAGCACCGTGTGCCGGAGCGCCCCGTCGCGCGCATGCCCAACACCGCAAGCCATGGCACCAGCCATGAGTCGCTTGCCGGCAGCATCAGCGCCGCGTGACATCTGTCTGTTCGCGTCTGCCCCTCAAGCCCCGGCCATCGTGCCGGGGCTTTGCGTCTGAGCGCAGTGCCGGGCAGTGCCTGGGTGAGGTATCTCGGTAAGGTAGCTCGAGCCGAATGACGAGCGACTCCCCGCCAGCGGGGTTGCATGCCGTGTGAGTGGCCCCATGTCTTGGGGAGACGCCAATCGACCAGCTTCAAGGCGAGCGGCCTAGACACCGAACAGGAGAATGCTTCATGTCAGATCTTTCCGAGGAACTGCGTATTCCCAAGCCGTGCCCGGACTGTGGCAGCCAGCGAGTCCGCGTCTCGCAGGTCCACAATCCCGACGACAAGGTGTTCTGTGCATCCTGCGGTACCTACGTCTGTCTGTATGCCGATGTGGCCAAGATGCGAGAGGAGGGCGCGAGCAGCGAAGCGGAAGAGCTGCTGGAGCAGGCGTCCAACAAGGGCATGAAGAAGTGACCTGATCTCTGGCCGAGACACCGATAAAAGAAAAGGCCCCCCACCGTGAGGTGAGGGGCCTTTTCTTTTATCGGGCACATGTCATGTCAGGCGTATTTCATGTCAGGCGCAGGCCCTATGCTTGCGGGCCCGCGCCTGGGTTCGCGTTAGCTCTCGTCACCCTGGCTTGGGGTGGAGGCCTTGGCGATGGCGCCAGTGTTGTCGGCGGCTTCCAGCTTGGCCAGCATGTTCTCTGACTGACGCTTGAAGTTGGCGAGCGCCTTGCCGGACAGAGACTTGTTGTTCGGCAGTTGAACGCGCATGGCATCGACCTGGCGGTTGTTGACCATCACCTCATAGTGCAGGTGCGGGCCGGTGGAGCGGCCGGTGTTGCCTGACAGGGCGATCTTCTCACCCATGGTCACGCGCTCGCCTTTCTTGACCAGCGGGCGTGACAGGTGCAGATAACGGGTCTTGTAGCCGTTGTCCATGCGCAGCACCAGATAGCGACCGGCCAGCGGGTGATTGCCGACCAGCTCGACGACGCCATCTGCGGTGGAAAGCACCGGCGTGCCGATACGCACCGCGAAGTCAGTGCCCTTGTGCGGGCTGATGCGTCCGGTCACCGGATGGCGACGGCTGAGATTGAACGGCGAGCTGATGCGCGCCTTGTGCGCCAGCGGATAGCGATTGAAAGCCGGGTCGAGGCCCTTGCCATCAGGGGTGTAGTAGCGGCCATCGCTGCTGTTGCGCACCACGGTCAGTGACTTGCGAGAACCTTCATAGCGTGCGGCGAGGATGCGGGAATCCATGCTGGTGCCGTCGATCATGTCGGACTCGACCAGCACCTGGAACCTGTCACCCTTGCGCGTATCGCGACGGAAATCGATCTTCTTGCCCAGCACCTGGGTCAGCTGGCTGACTTCCGCGACGCCCAGGCCAGTGGCTTCCGCTGACAGGGAGAAGCTGCCACTGACCGTACCGGCGAACATGCGCTGAGTGGCCTGAGTTGCCTTCTCGATCTTGGCGACATTGAAGCTTTCACCGCCGGCCTCACGCTTGACCATGAAGCCGCGACGCGCATCCTTCATGATGCGCAACGCCAGCAGGTTGCCGTCTTCATCCAGCTTGTAATCGAAGCTGTCGCCGATGCGCCAATGGGTCAGCACGCGCTTGTCAGGCAGCGCCTTGAGGATGCGCGTGGTCTCGCTGTAGCCAAGGCCCAGCGAGCGCTCCGCCATCACGGCGAAGGTATCGCCGGCCTGCACGGTATAGGTCTGCCACTCGGGCACATAGACTTCCTCGGCCGCCAGCTCGGTCTGCAGTGTCGGGCTTTCGCCGAGCTCGACCGGGTCGACGGAGAGGTCGTCATAGGAGGTGCCGCCGGCCTGTTCGTCGGTCGCGGTGCCGATGACGGCTTCTGCGGTCTTCACTGCCGCCGGCGCCAGTGCCACGATCGGGCCTGCCGTCTGGCTGTCGGGATGATAGTTGGCATCCGTCAGCAGCGTCGGCATGTCGAAATCGATGGCGACGATCTCGCTGGGCGTCAGCGCTGCCAGCGGAATGTCACCGGAGGTCGAGCTGGTCGCCGTCTGATTGGCGAGCTGCGCCGGGCTCAGGGGAGACTGAGTGTCATCGGCGGCAGCAATCGCCAGCGGCAGCTTGGCCGGGGTGCTGGAATTTGCACTGGCCAGGTCGATGGCGATGGACTGTGAGGCCGTAGAGACATCAGGAGCATCGAATGTTTCGAGAAGCTTGTGAGCACCCAGCACGGTAACCATGGTGGCAACAGGTAAAAGAAGATACTTGTGCGCGCGAGGGAGCGAATGAAGGATTCGCAGCATATGTGACCGATAAAGTTATGTGAAATGAAAAGATGGCAACAATGAGGCATTCGAACCTTAACCAAGGTTCCCATCGTTCGATAGGCTGGACGCATGTCCAGTATGAGTAATTCAACCCTGTTTAGATCATTGACGGCGCAATTGGCGGTACCGGCAACATGAGGTCTGGCGAAAATAGCGCCATTTTTGCTTAGGAAACGCTGTTCAGGCAGTAAATCCTGCTTGGTGTTAAATTTTGTAAAGTTACGCAAAATAGCGTATTTGGCCTCCTGCATTTCAGAGGATGCCGTCCTGATGTCCGAGGATTGCGACCAGATGTCGGGAGTCTGACAGCACAGAATGCTCTTTTGCTCCCGTCGGGTTGCAGTATCAGGTGTCTGGTTTTTTGCGTCTGGCATGTCAGGATTGCCCCGTGCATTCCCGTACGTTCTGCAAGAGGAATCCCGATGTCGTCACGCGTGACACTGGCTCAGTGGCAGATGCTGGCCGCCGTGGTGGACCACGGCAGCTTCGCGCGCGCGGCGGCCGCGATCCACAAGAGCCCCTCGACCCTGAATCACGCCGTGCATCGCCTCGAGGCCTTGCTGGGCGTGCAGGTGCTGGAGCCGGTCGGGCGCAATGTCCGGCTGACCGAGGCGGGTGAATTGCTGCTGCGCCGGGCGCGTCAGCTGATCGAGAATGCGCGGGCACTCGAGGATGTGGCCGATGCGTTGTCGGCGGGCATGGAGAGCGAGATCGCCATCGCGGTGGATCAGCTGTTTCCGCCGGATGTGCTGGCACGGGCGCTGGAAGCCTTCTCGACGGCCTACCCTCAGGTGCGTGTCCAGCTGCACGAGACGACGCTGACCGGCGGGCGCGAGCTGTTCGAGGAGAAGGAAGCGGACCTGTTGATCAGCGGCCTGATGCTGGATGGCCATCTCGGCACCCCGTTGCTGCGTGAAACCTTCATCGCCGTGGCGGCGCCGGGGCACCCGCTGCATGCTCTCGGACGGCCGCTGGATCTGCGTGATCTCGTGCAGCATCGCCAGCTGGTGGTGCGCGACAGCAGCCGTTCCAGCGGCATGGATGCCGGCTGGCTCAAGGCCGAGGCGCGCTGGACGGTGAGCCACCTGGCCACGTCAGTCGATCTTGCCGAACGCGGACTGGGCTTCGCCTGGTTGCCCCGCACCCGCATGAGCGAGGCTCTGGCCCGGGGGCGGCTGCTGCCACTGCCGCTGGCCAATGGCGGCGAGCGCGAAGTGTCGCTGATGCTCTATCTGCCGGACGATGATCGCGCGGGCCCTGCCGTCCGGGCGATGAAGGCGCAGCTGCACGCTGCCGTCGAGCAGGACGCAAGCGAGCGGCGCTCCTGAAAGCGTATAGGGTCTGAAAAGCATGAGGGCTTGAGAAGAGCGCGCGACGTGATCGTTCGAGAAACTCGATCGTTGCCACGCAGTGAATTCGCTTGCGCTGTCGCGCTCGACTCTTAGGCTGGGGGCATCCCCTCAGCCATATAAGGAGCGTGCAAGATGGGCTTACTGGTCGACGGCAAGTGGCAGGATCGCTGGTATGACACCGACAGCACCGGCGGTGAATTCAAGCGCGAGAGCGCGCGGCTCAGGGATTGGGTCGTGGCGCCCGATGCCCCGCTCGAAGGGCCGCAGGGACAAGCGGCCGTGCTCGCCAGCGCAGACCGCTTCCATCTCTACGTCTCTCTGGCCTGCCCGTGGGCGCACCGCGCGCTGATCATGCGCTCTCTCAAGGGGCTCAAGCCGCTGGTCGGCATGTCCTACACCAGCCCCTTGATGCTCGAACATGGCTGGAGCTATCTCGAGGAAGAAGGCTCCAGCGGTGACCCGATCAATGGCGTGCGCTATCACCACCAGCTCTACACCCTGACCGACCCGCACTATACCGGCCGTGTCACCGTACCGGCGCTCTGGGACAAGCAGACCGGTCGCATCGTCAACAACGAGTCGGCGGAACTGGTGCGCATCTTCAATGACGCCTTCGATTCGCTGACCGGCAATGATCTGGATTTCTATCCCGAAGATCTGCGCGGCGAGATCGATGCCATCAATGCCGAGGTCTATGACAAGGTCAACAATGGCGTCTACAAGACCGGCTTCGCCACGCGGCAAGAGGTCTACGAGCGTCACTTCACGGCGCTGTTCGAGTGCCTGGATTCACTGGAGCGCCGACTGGCCGACTCGCGCTATCTCACCGGTGAATGGCTGACCGAAGCCGACATCCGCCTGTTCACCACCCTGATCCGCTTCGATGTCGTCTACTTCGGGCACTTCAAGTGCAATCAGCGCCGTATCGCCGACTATCCCAATCTCTCGCACTATCTGCGCGAGCTGTATCAGTGGCCTGGCATCGCCGAGACCTGCGATCTTGCGCATATCAAGACCCACTATTACGCCAGTCAGCAGACCATCAATCCCACCGCTATCGTGCCGGTCGGCCCGAGCCTGGCGCTCGACGCGTCCCACGACCGCGAGCGTCTGCCGGGCCAGGGCATTCGTCGTCACGCCTGAGGTATTGAAGTGTGAGCTGATCGCGCCTGAGTTGATGGCGCCCGAGTTGATGCCGAGCAGCGGCGGTTGGGTCAGGCGCGCGGTGTCGGGCGTCTGATCTTGGCCAGCCAGCGGTCCAGTGCATTGCCGAAGTCGCGTTGCTCGCGCTGGCCATAGGCGGAGGGGCCGCCGGTGTGCTCGCCGCTGGAGCGCATGCTCTCCATGAAGTCGCGCATCTGCACCTTGGCGCGAATGTTGTTGCTGTCCAGCGCTTCGCCGCGGGTCGTCATTACCAGCGCGCCTTTCTCGATTGCCTCCAGCGCCAGCGGCAGGTCGGAGGTGATCACCATGTCACCGGGGTGGGCGCGCTCGACGATCAACTGATCGGCAGCATCGGCCCCTTGTGGGACCGACAGCGCCTTGACGTGCATCGAGCGCGGCAGCGGCACCTGATGATTGGCGACGAACCAGGTGGGGGTCGCGGTGCGTTCCGCCGCGCGCACCAGGATGTCACGCGCGGCGCGCGGACAGGCATCGGCGTCGACCCACAGCGTGGTGACATGCTCGGCGGGATGTTGTGGGGAGGGGGCGTCATGGTCTTGCGCGTCAGTCATGCAGGCTCCTGTCAGGTGGCTGTTCAGCGAGTCGTGATGGCGGGGCGCATGCCTGCCCGAGGGCGGGCGGCCTGCGACCAAGGTCAAAAGAAAGGATGCAGAATGCGTGAGAGGCTGCTAGAATGCCAGCTCCTCGCATGTAGTGACCCACCATCCTGAGTAGCCGAGCCCGACGTGATCGCCGTTTCTTGTGGCCATCAGCCGGTATTTCGCGCCTCCCGGACCGCGTGGCGTAGCTTGCCCCAGCCATCCGTGACCCCTCGATTCGATCGATGTCCGGCCGCCGCGATGCAAGACCCGTCCCTGTCCACAGTGTGCATGATGGAGCGCCCCGAGACTCTGAGTAGAAGAGCCTCTGGTTGCTGTACGGTCGCCGCAGCGTTGTGCCTGAAAGTGGAATTGCGTCCACCTTCAGAGCAACCCGGGCCCGTCCATGCCAAGACGTCCAGCACTCGTACGTTTTTTCTGATGATGCCAGCGCCTCGTGCCTGACTGCATCGCCAGACGGAGCCCTTACGCTTCGTGTCGGTTCAACCCGACCCATTCTTCAGCTGCAAGCCTTACTTGTAGCCATTTAGGTGTGAGATATACATGACCACGACTTCCGTCGTCGATCGCTTCAGCGATCTTGCCCTGCTGCCTGCCGTCCTGACCTCTCTCGAGAAGCTGGGCTACGAAACTCCGTCCCCGATCCAGGCTCAGACCATCCCGAGTCTGCTCGAAGGCCGTGACATGATCGGCCAGGCACAGACGGGTACCGGCAAGACCGCTGCCTTTGCACTCCCGCTGTTGACCCGTCTGGACCTCGACCGCCGTGAACCGCAGGTTCTCGTGCTGGCCCCGACCCGTGAGCTGGCCCAACAGGTCGCCGTCAACTTCACACGTTACGGTCAGTTCATGCGTGGCCTGGAAGTGGCCACTCTCTGCGGTGGTCAGGACTACCGCGAGCAGATGCGTAGCCTCAAGAGCGGCGCGCAGATCGTCGTCGGCACCCCGGGTCGTGTCATCGACCACCTGGACCGCAAGAGCCTGAACCTGAACGGCCTGAAAGCCCTCGTGCTGGATGAAGCCGATGAGATGCTGCGCATGGGCTTCATCGATGACGTCAAGCGCGTCGTCGCCGATACCCCGAAGGAAGCGCAGCGCGTCTTCTTCTCCGCAACTCTGCCGACCGAGATCGAGCGTATCGTCAACCGCTACCTGGTTGATCCGGTCAAGGTTGCCATCAAGTCCGAATCGCGTACCGCTTCCACCATCGAACAGATGATGGTGCGTGTCGAAGGCGGCGCCAAGCTGGAAGCGCTGTCCCGTCTGCTGGAAGTCGAGACCGTCGATGCGGCCATCGTCTTCGTGCGTACTCGTGCCGCCTGTACCACAGTCGTCGAACAGCTGATCGCTCGCGGTATCTCCGCGGCAGCGCTGTCCGGTGATCTGGACCAGTCCCTGCGCGAGCGCACCGTGACTCGCCTGAAGCGTGGCAAGGTCGACGTGCTGGTCGCGACCGACGTCGCCGCTCGTGGTCTGGACGTGGCGCGTATCACCCACGTCTTCAACTACGACCTGCCGGGTGACAGCGAATCCTTCGTCCACCGTACTGGCCGTACTGGCCGTGCCGGTCGTGAAGGCCGCGCCATCACCTTCGTCAGCGGTCGCGAAATGCGCAAGGTTCGCTGGATGGAGCAGGCCCTGGGCCAGCGCATCACCGAACGCCAGCTGCCGAGCGAAGAAGAGATCCGTGGCCACCGTGACGCCGCCTTCCGTGCTCGCGTCGTCGAAGCCCTGGGCAGCAGCTCCAACGGTCACCGCGCTCTGGTCCAGAGCCTGGTCGAAGAAGGTCACGATCCGGTCGAGCTGGCCGCTGTCTTCGTCAAGATGGCTCGCGCCGAAGAGACGCCGATCCAGTCTCTGCCGAAGCCGGGTGCGCGTCGCAACGAGCGTTCCGAGCGCGGTGAGCGCACCGAGCGTCCGGAACGCGGTGAGCGTCGCAACTCCGCGCCGGTCGCGCGTGAAGGCATGAAGCTCTATCGTGTGGCCGTCGGCCATCGTGACGGCGTCAAGCCGGGCCAGCTGGTTGGCGCTCTCGCCAACGAAGGCGGCATCGAAGGTTCACGCATCGGTCGCATCGACATCCGCAACACGCACAGTGTCGTGGAACTGCCGAGCGGTCTGCCGACCAGCATCGTGTCCAAGATGGCGCGTGCTCGCGTCGCTGGCCGTCCGCTGGAACTGGCAGAAGACGGTGCGGGCGCTCGTCCGCAGCGCCGTGAAGGTGGCAACGACGACCGTCGTCGCGCCTGATCAGGCCTGAGTCGGGCCGGCACTGATCGCAGTGCTGGCCACGGCTTCTGAAAAGACCGGTACCTCTCACGAGGTGCCGGTTTTTTTGTGCCTGGACGAAAGGC
>NZ_CFDJES010000079.1:12555-13941 GCF_983723665.1 Cobetia sp.
TCCACCGCTCATCATTTCCCGAGGATGCCCACATGATCTCTTCACTCGATGCCTTGCGCCGTGGCCTGCAGGCCACGCCTGCCCGCCAGCTGATGCTGTGCGCTCTGCTGGCGACACCCTGGCTGTCGCTCAGTGCGGCCCACGCCGAGTCCGACATGCCGGCCAGCAGCGCCACGCCGGAGATTCGCGTCCCGCTGGTCTCGCTGGAGGCCCTGCGTCTGGCGCCGGTGGTGTCACCGCAGGGCGAGGCGCTGGGCAAGGTCGAGGATGTGCTCAGTGATACCCGTGGTCAGATCCATCGCCTGCTGATTCGCCCTGACGGCGGCGACAAGGCGGCCAGTATCGACTTCGCGCGCTTCACCCGTGAGGCGGTCAGTGACCCGCTGGCGGCCGCGGCGCCCGGCGACATCCGTTACCGACTGGTGCTCGACATGACGCCGGAGCAGCTGACGGCCCGCGCGGACCAGCCGCTTTCCAATCGGCTGTCGCGTCAGCTGGAGCGCAGCATGGGGGAGGTCGGCAATGGGCTGGACACCTTCCGCAATCAGGCGGCGGAGGTGCTGCGTTCACTGGGCAAGCAGCTTGAAGGTGAGGGCGATCGATAGCATCTGAGGGAGAGAGACCCGCAACCGCCGAGAGGGAATGCATGAGTGAGTGGATGACAGCACTGCACGATTGGAATCTCGACCCTGCCGCCGCCGTTGCCAAGCAACGCGAAATGGCCACTCGACTGACGCTGACGCCGCCCTGGGGAGCAAGCCCCGGCGAGTGGCCAGCGACCATCACCGGGGTCGATATCGGCTTCGAGGATGAGGGTGAGGTGACACGCGCGGCGGTGGTGACGCTGGATCTGGCGACGCTGGAGCCCCTCGAGCAGCAGCTGATCCGTCAGCCGACACGCATGCCGTATATTCCGGGCTTGCTGTCGTTTCGGGAGCTGCCCGCCGCCATCGCCGCCCTCGAATCGCTGGAGCGTGCGCCCGAATGCCTGATGGTGGACGGCCATGGCATCGCGCACCCGCGCCGCCTGGGCGTGGCGGCGCATCTCGGCCTGTGGTGTGACCTGCCATCCTTCGGCGTGGCCAAGAAGCGTCTGTGCGGCAAGCATGGCGAACCGGGCGAGGAGCGCGGTGACTGGGTCGCGCTGACGGATCGCGTGCGTGAAGCGGATGGCGAGCTCGGCATCATCGAGAATAGCGAGCTGCCCAAACGCGAACAGCGCAGCCAGCTGGGCGCCGTGCTGCGCTCACGCGCGAAGGTCAAGCCGGTGTTCGTCTCGCCGGGCCAGCGCATGAACTTGGACACAGCGCTGGCGATGACCCTGCACTGTCTGGGCAAGACCAAGCTGCCCGAGCCGACCCGACTGGCGGACCAGCTCGCCAGCCG
>NZ_CFDJES010000080.1:0-2281 GCF_983723665.1 Cobetia sp.
TTAGGGCTCGCAGAATAAGGGAACTTTGCGCGATACCTTGGCCTGAGGCATCTCTAACACTTAAATGAGGGTTATATGAGGCATATTCGTGTTGCGCATATAGTGTCTTCATTCAGAGCATGCCACACGCGGCCAACGCCCCTGCGCAACGTAATGTCTTGATCTATTGATAGCGCGCAATCACACGTCACCGAGCGAGGATAAATCGTCGAATTCTAATGATGCGTCGCGTTTGGACGACGCCAAAACGAGACGTCGATGCGCAGTCACTAGGGTCAACGCAACGGAGCAGGTATCTTCTGCCGGAGCTTTCTTTATGCATATCCTGCAGTTAACGAAGACTTGTTCGCCACACGCCACCCGGAGCAGGGTCCTCTTACCGATCCTCGTGAGCACTCGCCATGTGTCGCCATTGCCAAGCCCGGTGTGTGCAATGCGTCACGAATACGCTCCAGAAGACCCGTATGAAAGGATTCAGCAATGAGCATCAAGCAACGCCTCGAAGTCCTGCCATGGGACACGCTGGCGCGTTACCGCCTGATCGAGATCATCGCCTTGTGGGAGGGGCGAGTCACTTCGCGCCATCTGGGCAACGCCTTCGGTATCGCCAGACAACAAGCCTCGCGCGTCATGAAGACCTACCGCGAGACGGTCGCCGAGAACAATCTCGAGTATGACCCCGTCATCAAGGGCTACCGTCCGTCGGCGAATTTCTGCCCCATGCTGACGCGGGGTGAGGTCGATGAATACCTGCAATTGCTGGGCAATCACGACAATCTGAATCCGCATTTCACCGGGTTGGGGCTAGGCCAGGCAAACACCGAGGCCCTGCGCCTGCCGTCACGCAGCGCCAGTCCGCCGGTGGTCAGGGCCTTGATCGAAGCCGCCAGTCAGGGCGCGCGTCTCGAGGTGACCTATGCCTCTCTCAACTCCCCCCAGGGGGAGGAGCGCATCCTGTGTCCGCATACGCTGGTCTACGCCGCTGGCCGCTGGCATGTGCGCGCCTTCTGCGAGAAGAACCGGGCTTTTCGTGACTTCGTGCTGTCTCGATTCCGCGCGGTGCCGGAGCTGTTCGGTGAAGTCCTCGAGGGCAGCCAGCGCGAGTGCGATGAAGGCTGGGAGACGCGAGTCACCTTGAAGCTGGGCGCCGACCCGCGCCTGACGCCCGCCGAGCGCGGCCTGATAGAGCAGGACCACGGCATGGTGGATGGCGAGCTGCACCTGCCGACACGCGGCGCTCTGGTGCAGTACGTCCTGCGCGAGCTGGGCATCAATCCGGACCATCTGGAAGAGTCTCCGCGCGCCCAGCAGCTGGTCGTGCTCAATCGCGACGAGATCACTGACTGGCTGTTCGTCAGCTCCAGCGCCTGACGCGGGAGTGAGCGGGTCTGCCCTCGCGCTGACCTCAGTTGCCTGAATGGGCTATCCATCGCCGAGCGAAGTTTATATGATGACTTCTGCACACAGTCCTTCGCCCTTCCCGGCGGAGGGCTGTTTTTTTGGTGTCCAGCAAGGCCTTGCTCGCAAGGGGCTGACACCACGACTGACAGGAGGTCTCATGGCCACACTTCCCTCGATCATCATCAATCGCCTGGACGCCGAACGCCTCGAGCGCCTGATTGATCGCGTTGCCGCCGCCGACCGTCAGGTGGCAGAACAGCTTGAGGACGAGCTGGAGCGCGGCGAGGTCGTCGAGCCTCACGAGGTGCCCGCCGATATCGTCAGCATGAACAGCCGCGTGGAGTTCACGGACCTGACCCGCCAGCAGACTCTGGTGCGCACGCTGGTCTATCCGCATGCGCTGCCCGGCCAGCAGGACGGCCTGTCGGTGCTGGCGCCACTGGGGGCTGCCCTGCTCGGCCTCAAGGTCGGCAGCCTCATCGAGTGGCGGCTGCCGGATGGCAGCCTGCACGAGGTGCGTATCGAGGCGCTGCATTACCAGCCGGAAAGCGCCGGCGACCTGCACCGCTGACAGCGCCTAGCGCATCAGCAGGCGGCGGATAAGACCATGGATGGCGCGCGCAGTCGGCCCGTCGGCATAGGGCGGATACATCAGTCGCGCGCCATTCATGCGCCCCTTGGCGAAGATTCCCTTGGCCTTGCTGAGCGTCTGGAAGCCTTCCTTGCCATGGTAATGGCCCATCCCGGACGGCCCGATACCGCCGAACGGCATGTCATCCTGCGCCACATGCAGCAGGGTGTCGTTCAGACACATTCCGCCCGCATGCGTGCCCTCGGTGACCCGCTGCTGTTCGTGCTTGTCGTGGCCGAAGTAATACAG
>NZ_CFDJES010000080.1:2381-13618 GCF_983723665.1 Cobetia sp.
GCGTGCCCTCGGTGACCCGCTGCTGTTCGTGCTTGTCGTGGCCGAAGTAATACAGCGCCAGCGGCCGGGGCCGGGCGTTCACATAGGCCATCGCGACGGATAGCGTATCCGCCGGTGCCTCCAGCAACGTGTCCTTCACACTCGTCTCGCCCTCCGCCTCATCCGCTGCCCCCGGATCCGCCAGGCCGACGATCGGCAGCAGCGGGCCGAAGATTTCCTCCTGCATCACGCGCATCTCATCCGTCACATCGAGCAACGCCAGCGGCGGCATCAGACGCTTCTCGACCAGCTCCGGGTCATTCCAGTCGGGGCTGTCGACCAGAGGCCTGAGTGTCGCGCCCTTCGCCAGGGCGTCCTCGAGCACCTCTCGCAAGCGCTGGTACTGACGCTGATTGATGATGCGCGAATAGTCCTGCGTCTCGCAGAAGCGCGGATAGAAGCGCTGGAAGGCCTCGCCCAGTGCCGTGACCAGCAGCGGGACCTGGTCCTCACTGCACAGCACGTAGTCCGGCGCGACGCAGGTCTGGCCGGCGTTCATGCCCTTGCCGAAGGCCAGCCGCCCCGCGGCTTCACGACGCTGCGACTCATCCGCCATCAGCTCACGCGACATGATCACCGGCGACTTGCCGCCCAGCTCCAGCGTCACGGGGGTCAGGTTGTCCGCCGCGGCGCGCATCACATGCTTGCCGACCGCCGTGCTGCCGGTGAACAGCAGGTGGTCGAAGGGCAAGGCCGAGAAGGCCGCCGCCACATCGGCCTCACCGATCACCACGGCCACCTGCACCTCATCGAAGGCATCGAGCAGCATCACGCGCAGCGCCTCGGCGGTCTCGGGGGTGAACTCGCTCATCTTGATCATCACCCGATTGCCGGCACTCAGGGCGCTGATCAAGGGGCCGATCGCCAGATAGAGGGGATAGTTCCAGGGCACGATGATGCCGACCACGCCCAGCGGCTGATAGACGACGCGCGCAGAGGCCGGCTGGAAGGCAGCGCTGACATGGCGCTTGGAGGGCTTCATCCAGCCCTTCAGGTGACGGCGTGCATGACGAATGCCTTCGTAGCTCGGCACCAGTTCGGCCAGACGCGTCTCATGGGCGCTGCGGTGGCCGAAATCGGCGCTGATCGCCGCGATCAGGGCCTCCTCGTGTGACTTGAGCGCATCACGCAGCGAGGTCAGCCAGGCCTGGCGCTCGTCGGCGCTGGGCATCGGCGACAGGCCGTAGGCGGCGCGCTGGTCTTCCAGCAGCGCCTGCATGCGCGTGATTTCCCGGGCGGCAGCCTCGCTGCTCTCATTAGACGAGCCAGCAGGCGAGACAACAGATTCAGGCGAAGCAGGATCAACAGGGGCGGCAGTCGTCATGAGAACATCCAGTGAGGGCCGGCGAAGCCAGCAGCTAAGGCAGACAGCCACGAGTATGGCGTACTAGGCGACAGCGACCGGCGCGAAGAACCGCCAACGTGGCTCATCCCGTTTTAGAACACTCGTTTGATGACGTCAAAGAAAGTCGCCTGCGCCGCTGGTGCACGCCGCAATGCAAAAAGCCCCCGCACCGTGAGGTACGAGGGCTTTTCGGGTGTCGACCGGCAATGGCGCCGGTAACGGGAATTCGTTGGCGCGCCCAGCAGGATTTGAACCTGCGACCCCTGCCTTCGGAGGGCAGTACTCTATCCAGCTGAGCTATGGGCGCGCATGCCAGGGTTGCAGTGAACCGAGGCGCGCTTATGGTAACGTCTTGATTCTACGATGTCGAGATATCCCGCCAGCCACGCGGTTGCTGCGCCTCCGGCGAGCGCTATACTGGCTCGATACACAGCCCCAAAAGGTGCACGCCATGCAAGCTCGCCGGCCAGCTGCTTTTCCCCTCAAGCGCTCTTCCCTGTCACTCTCATTGAGCGCGATGCTGTTCAGCGTGCTTGTCAGCGCGTCCGCACAGGCCGCAGACAACTCCCGCGAGGCGATTGCCGAGCGACTCAAGCCGGTGGGCGAGCTATGCGTGAAGGGCGATGCCTGCGCCGGTGATGGCTCGGCAGCGAGCTCGCAGCCGGCGGACAGCGGCGCTGGTGGCCAAGCCAGTGCCGCCAGCGCGATAGACGGCGAGAAGGTCTACGGTGGCATCTGCATGGCCTGTCACACCACTGGCGCCGCCGGTGCCCCGCGCCTGGGCGAGGCCGGCGACTGGGAAGGCCGACTCTCCAAGGGCGACGAGACGCTCTACACCCACGCCATCGAAGGCTTCAATGCCATGCCGGCCAAGGGCGGCAACCCGGCGCTTTCCGATGAGGAAGTGAAGGCCGCGGTGGATTACCTGCTCGACTCCGTGCGCTGAGTCTCAGCGCACAGTACCCGACAGTAAACATCAGCCCAGCAGCGAACGCAGGCCCGCGATGGCATCCCGCCCGCGGGCCACTTTCTTCTCCTGATCCTGCGGCTTGTCGGCCCGCCCTTCCCACTCGAGGTCTTCCGGCGGCAGCTCATCCAGGAAGCGGCTCGGCACGCAGTCCATCATCTCGCCGTAGGTCTTGCGCTGGCGCGCCAGCGTCAGCACCAACGTACGGCGGGCACGAGTGATGCCCACGTAGGCGAGGCGGCGCTCCTCCTCCACTGTCTCCATCTCGATGGAGTTGCGGTGCGGCAGCAGGTCTTCCTCCAGCCCCAGCACGTAGACATGCGGAAACTCCAGGCCCTTGGAGGCATGCAGCGTCAGCAGCTGCACGCGGTCGGAGTCATCTTCCTCGGCCTGCTGCTCGAGAATGTCGCGCAGCACCAGGCGTGAGATGGCCGCCGCGACATCGCCGGTCTCGGTATCGCCGATCATCGCCTCGCTGCCCTCCAGCTCCTCCACCTCTTCCTGCGGATTGCCGCTGATCGACTTCTCGAGCTGATCGACCAGAATCCAGACGTTGGCCATGCGCCGCTCGGCGATCTTGGGCGCACTGGCGTTCTGATACAGCCAGCCTTCGTAATCCACCTCGCGGAACAGCTCGCGGATCGCGCTGATCGACTGGCCGGCGTCCATCTCGCGGCGCACGCGGTCCAGCGTGTGGGTGAAGCGGCCGAGGCGGTCCAGCGCACGCTCGCTCAGCTGCTCGCGCAGGCCCATCTCGCTGCAGGCGGCGTAGAGCGACACGCCACGCCCGGTGGCGTAGTTGGCCAGCTTCTCCAGCGTGCCCGGCCCGACTTCCCGCCGCGGCACGTTGACGATGCGCAGGAAGGCGTTGTCGTCCGCCGGATTGATCAGCAGACGCAGGTAGGCCATCGCGTCCTTGATCTCGTTGCGCCCGAAGAAGGAGGTGCCGCCGGAGAGCTTGTAGGGAATCTGGTAGTGCTGCAGCTTCAGCTCCAGCAGGCGCGCCTGGAAGTTGCCGCGATAGAGCACCGCGAAGTCACGCCATTCGGCGCCTTCTTTGATGCGCCGCGTGAGAATCTCGCCCGCCACGCGCTCGGCCTCGGCCTCTTCGTTGCGATTCATGATGATGCGGATCGGGTCGCCATCGCCCATCTGCGACCACAGCGTCTTGTCGTAGACGTGGGGATTGTTGGCGATCAGGGTGTTCGCCGCGCGCAGGATGATGCCGGTGGAGCGATAGTTCTGCTCCAGCTTGATCAGGTTCAGGCGCGGGAAGTCCTCACCGAGGGTGACGAGGTTCTCCGGGCGCGCGCCGCGCCAGGCGTAGATCGACTGGTCATCGTCGCCCACCACCGTGAAGGTCTGGCGCTCCTGCATCAGCATCTTCACCAGCAGGTACTGGCTGATGTTGGTGTCCTGATACTCATCGACCAGCATGTAGTGGATGCGCCGCTGCCAGCGCGCCAGCACCTCGGGGTGATCACGGAACAGCACCACCGGCAGCAGGATCAGGTCATCGAAGTCGACCGCGTTGTAGGCCTTGAGGTGCCGGTTGTAGGCCTCGTAGATCACTGCGGCGTACTGGGCGTCTTCATCCTCGGCATGCGACAGCGCCGCCCCGGGCAGGATCAGATCATTCTTCCAGGTGGAGATCTGGCTCTGCACCGCGTTGATCTGCTCGGCGTCGGTGTCGGCTTCCTTGTGCATCAGCTCCTTGATCAACACCTTGGCGTCATCGGTGTCGAACAGCGAGAAGCCCGGCTTGTAGCCCAGTGTCTTCAGCTCGCCGCGGATGATGGTCAGGCCGAGGGTGTGGAAGGTCGAGACGATCAGCCCGTGGCCCTCGCGGCCCTTGAGCATCTTGCCGACACGCTCCTTCATCTCGCGCGCCGCCTTGTTGGTGAAGGTCACGGCGGCGATGTTGCGTGCCTTCATGCCGCATTCCTGCACCAGATAGGCGATCTTGGTCGTGATCACGCTGGTCTTGCCTGATCCGGCACCGGCCAGCACCAGACAGGGGCCATCGATGGCGCGCACGGCTTCCTGCTGGCGGGGGTTGAGCTTGGCGAGGCGATCACGGATCTCGGTCATCACGGTGTCCTGCTGGGCGAAGAAAGGGAGCGGAAATGCATCTCACGCGGGCGATGGTCGGTCAATCGAGGCCTGGCCGATCAATCGAGGCCTGGCCGATCAATCGAGGGCTGGCCGATCAATCGAGAATTGCGGCGCCGGCGAAATCGAGCTGACGCCAGCTTTCATAGACGACCACGGCGACGGCATTCGACAGGTTCATGCTGCGGCTGTCGGCCAGCATCGGCAGGCGCAACACCTGCTCGCGGGGCAGGCTGTCGAGCATCGCCTGTGGCAGACCGCGTGTCTCGGGGCCGAACACCAGCGCATCACCGGCCTGGAAGCTGGCCTCATGCGGCGCGGTGCGACCACGCGTCGAGAGCGCGAAGACCCGCGAAGGTGTCACGTTCGCCACGAAGTCATCGAGGCTGGCATGGCGCTGCACACGTGCCCACTCATGATAATCGAGACCGGCACGGCGCAGGCGCTTGTCATCCAGCTCGAACCCCAACGGCTCGATCAGATGCAGGCGGTAACCGGTGTTGGCACACAGCCGGATGATGTTGCCGGTATTGGGCGGAATCTCGGGCTGATAGAGCACGATATCGAGCATGAGCAGACTCGCGGCAGAAGTCGAAAACAGGGGGCTGGCCGGCGATGCTCACCTGGCCATGACAACGCAAAGCGGGCCCCGAAGGGCCCGCCATCTTACCGCAATGCGTGACTCACGCGGAGCACGCGTTGCCGAGAACCCGCCTCAGAACTGCAGACGCATGCCGACCAGCGGGCCGGAATCCAGCGTGCGTTCGTCACGGTTCTCGAAGTCAGCCTTCACCTTGCGGTAGCCGACATAGCCTTCGACGTTGTCGATGACCTGATACCGTGCGCGCAGGCCGTATTCGTAGCTGTGCTCGAGGTCGTTGCTGGTCGCGACGTCCGGGGTCACGTAGCCGTAGCCACCCAGCGAGACACGCGGTGCGCCCGGCAGGTAGTAGTAGCCGTAGCCGCCGAGGCCCAGACCGCCGCCGTCACCGTGGTCGGTGTCGTACTGGCTCCAGCGTGCGCCGAGGCCCACGTCGTATTCGCTGGTGCGCTCGGTGCCCAGCAGCTGGACGTGACCGGCCGTGACGTCGTCGTGGTCATCGCTGGACAGGATACCGCCGCCGAGCTGGACGCCATTGCCGATCTCGCCATTGATTTCGCCCTGAACGGCTTCAGTATTCAGGTTGATGTCAGCGTTGCCGGCCATGGCCGGGGCGGACAGACTGGCAGCGAGGATGGCTGCCGAAAGGCCGAGAATGTTACGGTGAGCTGTCATGTATGCACCTCTGTACGTGACTGGGAAGGTAATGCTGCGCGGGTCATGAACGCTCTCAGGCGCCCTGGAGACCGTATTGCGCACGGTAGTCGCGAATCGCGACCGCATGCCCAGACAGTTCCTGCTGTGCGTATTGTTCCAGATATTCGAGCACCTGGTCGAGCGTCACGATACTGACCACGGGCATGGAGAAACGTGCCTCCACTTCCTGAATGGCGCTGTTCGCCTTCAGGCCTCCCTGACCATCGGGAGCGCGCTCCTGACGGTCCAGTGCGATCACGACGCCCGCCGCCTTGGCACTCTCGGCGTGGATGATCTCCATCACTTCGCCGATGGCGGTGCCGGCGGTGATGACATCGTCGATGATCATCACGCGGCCTTCGAGGGGCGCGCCGACCAACGAGCCCCCTTCACCGTGGGTCTTGGCTTCCTTGCGATTGAAGGTGAACGGCATGTCACGATCATGATGATCAGCCAGCGCCACGGCCGTCACGGCACCCAGCGGGATACCCTTGTACGCTGGGCCGAACAGCACATCGGCCTCCAGGCCTGATTCGACGATGGCACGCGCATAGAAGCGTCCCAGACGCGCCAGGGCCTGTCCGGAGCGGAATAGACCAGCATTGAAGAAGTAGGGGCTCACCCGCCCGGACTTGAGCGTAAACTCGCCAAACCGCAGCACGTCCTGCTCGATGGCAAACTCAATGAACTCCCGCTGGTAGTCCTGCATCCGATATCACCTTTGAATTCGTTAGCCATTTACCAAATCGTCTAAAGCTCGGGTATCATACAGGCGCGACGAACCAGGGACCACGTATGAAAATCGCTACAGTTAACGTCAATGGTATTCGAGAAGCGGTCAGCCGCGGCTTCCTCGACTGGCTTGCCAGTCAGGACGCCGACGTCGTCTGCATCCAGAACCTCAAGGCCAAGAGCTTCGAGCTCGACGACAGCATCCTCTACCCGGAAGGGTACGAAGGCTACTTCCTGGACGCCGAAAAAGACGGCTTCTCAGGGGTTGGCCTCTATTGCCGCCAGATTCCCAAGGCCATCATGTATGGACTGGGCTTCGAGCAGTGCGATAACGAAGGCCGCTACCTGCAGGCCGATTACGACCGCTTCAGCATCTGCTCTTTCCTGATGCCTGACGGAAGTGATCCGGCTGCCAAGGGCGCCTTCATGGAGCAGTATCAGGAATACCTCAGCAAGCTGCGCCGCAAGCGTCGTGATTACATGATCTGCGGCACCTGGCATGTGGCCCACAAGACTGTCGACCTCGCCAACTGGTCCGACAATCAGATGACGCCGGGCTTCAAGCCGGAAGAACGCGCATGGATGGATCAGGTCTTCGGCCCGATCGGCTTCATCGACGCCTTCCGCGAAGTCAACCGCGATGCCGACCAGTACTCCTGGTGGCCAGCGCTGGACAGTGACCAGCCGCGCGCCCGTCAGGAAGGCTGGCGCCTCGACTATCAGGTCATCGACCCGAACCTGCGTCGTCATATCAAGGACGCCTGGATCGACACCGATGCCACCTTCAGCGAGTTCGCACCGGTCATCGTCGAGTACGACCTCGAGCTGTGATGCACGCTGTCACCCCTTGAGCGTTCGGCCTCGGGCCACCCTGCCAGTCGCATGATGTGCCTTCGGGCACTGACGAAAACGCCCCCATCGCGCAAGCGGTGGGGGCGTTTTCTGTCTGGCGTCAAGCGCTCATGACGCAGCGCTCATGACATGACACTCACGACACATCACTCATGACATGGCACTCATGGCACAGCGGCCGTGCCGCAGGGCTCAGGCGTCGGCCGGCATGCCGAGTGCGGCGCGCTGCGCGGCGAACAGCTGCTCACCGGTACGCTCGGCGAGATCCAGCAGCGCATTGAGCTCGGCGCGATCGAAGGCCGCGCCTTCGGCCGTGCCCTGCACCTCGATCAGCCCCTTGCCTTCGGCCATCACGACATTCATGTCGGTATCGGCCTTGCTGTCTTCCGGGTAGTCGAGATCGGTGACCGGCACGCCCTTGTAGATGCCGACCGACACGGCGCTGACCAGACTCACCAGCGGGTCGGTCTTGATCTTGCGCTCACGCTGCAGGCCCTGCAGCGCATCGACCAGTGCCACACAGCCACCGGTGATCGCCGCGGTACGCGTGCCGCCATCAGCCTGCAGCACATCGCAATCGATGGTGATGGTGTATTCGCCCAGCTTCTTGAGATCTACCGCGGCGCGCAGCGCACGGCCGATCAGACGCTGGATCTCCACCGTGCGGCCACCCTGCTTGCCACGCGCCGCTTCACGATCATTACGGGTATGGGTCGCACGCGGCAGCATGCCGTACTCGGCGGTCAGCCAGCCCTTGCCGGAACCGCGCAGCCAGCGCGGCACGCCCGCCACGACAGAGGCGGTGCACAGCACGCGGGTCTCCCCGAACTCCACCAGCACCGAACCCTCGGCGTGACGAGTGAACTCACGGGTCAGGCGGATCTCGCGCGGCTGCTCCGGGGTACGGCCACTGGGACGGGTCACGTTGGCTTCGCTCATGGGGATTCCTTGTTGCAGTATTCGGGAGGCCAGAGTCTACACGCCGCAGCCACGGGCGACGACCTTCGCGCCGCGCGGGCCGGACCTGCTCCTGATCACTGGGCGCTCAAGAGCGGCACGCGTACACTTCAGGCTATCAGCGCGGTCGCTCATGCGCCGCCCCTCTTCTGACAGCCAACCGACAAGGAGCACGTCATGGTCCACAGCATGACCGCCTTCAGCCGCCAGACCCATGAAGCCGACTACGGCACCCTGACGCTGGAGCTGCGCTCGGTGAACCAGCGCTATCTCGAACCGCACTTCCGCCTGCCCGACAGCCTGCGCGAACTCGAAAGCGCCTTCCGCGAAGGCCTGCGCAAGCGCCTCAACCGCGGCAAGGTCGAACTCTCGCTGCGCTTTGACGCCGAAGCCGGTGCCGACAGCCTCGCCGTCGATGCCAGACGCCTGGGTGAACTCAGCCGCGTACTCGCCGAAGTCGGCCAGCACTGCCCGGACACCCCGCAGCCCTCACGCCTCGCCCTGCTCGACTACCCCGGCGTGCTGGTGCGCGAAGGCGCCGATCAAGAGCGCATCAAGGCCGATGCCCTCAACCTGTTCAAGCGCGCGCTGGACGAGCACATCGAAGGCCGCGCCCGCGAAGGCGAACGCCTCGCCGAACTGATCAGCGCACGCCTCGATGGCGTCGACACCCACGTCGCCGAAGTCCGCCGCCTGATGCCCGACATCCTCGCCCGTCAGCGCGAGAACCTGCTCGCCCGCCTCGAAGAAGTCCGCGCCACCCTCGACCCACAACGTCTGGAAGCCGAACTGACCCTGATGGCCCAGAAGGCCGACGTCGACGAAGAACTCGACCGCCTCGACACCCACGTCGGCGAAGTCCGTCGTCAGCTCACCCAAAAGGGCCCCATCGGCCGCCGCCTCGACTTCCTGATGCAGGAACTCAACCGCGAAGCCAACACCCTCTCCTCCAAGTCCGTGGTCGCCGACACCACCCGCTGCGCCGTCGAGCTCAAGGTGCTGATCGAACAGATGCGCGAGCAGATTCAGAATATCGAGTGAAGCTGGCATTTGGTGGGCGCCCGCGAACCTGGTATTCTCCTGGTCACGCTGGGCGCCATGCGAGCATCCGATCACCTCATGCGAGGCGGAATTGCTGGCCATTGCATGTCAGCATGCAGTGATCGGATCAGCTCTGGAATCTGATGATCCTCAAGATCAAGGTGCTTCAAACCGCATTCCCATACGACAAGCACTCTCCAACCAAGCTGTTGCAGCTCATTCTGGACTCTGGCATCACGGGCCATGTTGGCCTCGAACTTCTGTTGCCAGAACTCAGGCCTCGTCTTCGGGCTGGCGGCGTAGAAACACTTTTCATGTCGATGCCAGAAACAGCCATGTACGAAGATGACGAGTGAGTGGCGCTTGAGCACCAGATCGGGAGAGCCGGGAAGGCCGCGCCGGTGCAGGCGATAGCGGAACCCCTGGGCATGCAGATACTGGCGCAACTGGATTTCAGGCTTCGTATCCTTGCCCTTGATGGCCCCCATCATCCGGGAACGCACTTTAGGATCAACCACATCTGTCATGTCAGCCCCCTGCTTCATTCAGGCATCAATTCAGGCTTAGAACCATGAACCATTCAATTCAGGTGGTCGACCTTTTTGCAGGCCCAGGTGGCCTGGGTGAAGGATTCAACTCCCTACGGGATGACAACGAGAAACGCGTCTTCAAGACACTCGTCTCGGTCGAGAAGGAAGCTTCCGCTCACAAGACACTGACCCTTCGAGCCTTCTTCCGGGAACTGCTCGATAGCGGAAAGGACAGGAGTGTCTACTTCAATTATCTGACAGGCGGCCCGCATCCCTCCAGCCTCGAAGAATATCGCGACCTCTGGGAACACGCAGAGCATGAAGCATTGTCATTGGAGCTGGGAGACGAAGCTGGCAATCATGCACTTGAGGAGAGGCTCGAGCAGGGGCTGGATCATTCGAGAAACTGGGTACTGATAGGTGGGCCGCCCTGCCAGGCCTACTCCCTTGCCGGGCGCTCCAGAAACAAGGGCAACAAGGAATACAAGGCAGAAGATGACAAGAGACACTTCCTTTACAAGGAGTATCTATCCGTTATCGCGCGCCATCGCCCTGGTGTCTTCATCATGGAAAACGTTCGCGGGATATTGTCATCCAAGGTCAATGGTGAATACATCTTTGACCAGATCCTGTCTGATCTACATGAGCCAGACTCTGCCGTAGAGGTCACTACCGCGGATTCCGTGATGTCGGTGCAGAAGAAGGGCTACACCATCTTTTCTCTGGTGGATGACAAGGTTCACTACCCGCGCGAGAACAGTGGCTGGTTTGGCTCTACCCCTCTTTCACGAGATGAGTTTTCCTCTTTCCTGATAAAGGCAGAGCAATACGGCATACCGCAGGCCCGTCATCGCGTCATTCTGGCGGGTGTCAGAAATGATCTTGTTGAAAGCATGGGGATCGACAAGATCGCCAGCATGCTCAAGGTTCCTCTTCACAGGGGAGGTGAGCCTGTGCCTGCTGCAGAGGTTCTTTATCACTCAGGCATGCCTGAACTGCGCAGTGGTCTGAGCCGCGAGGATTCACGTAAAGAGTGGTCCAGAACGATTCATGAAGCCGCGCAAAGAATCATTGCTGAACTGAAGGAGAAACCTCCTGTAAAGCTTGATTCAAGGCAAGCTGAGGAGCTGCTTGACGAGATCAAGTCCGTATCCGGGCATGCAGCCAAGGGGCTACGCCTTGAGCGAAAGCAGATGGTGGTAGAAGGGGCTTACAAATCCAGCCCGATAGTCAGTCAACTGGAAGAGTGGCTGCATGGTGCCTATGACAGAAAAGTGATGCCTATCTGGGTGAATCATGAGACGCGTGGTCATATCAAGGAAGATCTGGCGCGTTATCTCTATTGCTCCGCATATGCAAAGGTTA
>NZ_CFDJES010000081.1:0-6670 GCF_983723665.1 Cobetia sp.
CGTGAGCGAAAGGGCTCAGGCGCGAGACACGTACTCGGCGCTGCGGGTATCAACCTTGAGGACTTCGCCCTGGTTGATGAACAGCGGCACACGCACCACGGCACCGGAAGACAGGGTCGCCGGCTTGGAGCCACCGTTGGCGGTGTCGCCCTTGAGGCCCGGGTCCGTCTCGACGACTTCCAGCTCGATGAAGTTCGGCGCGGTGACGGCGATCGCGTTGTCGTTCCACAGCGTGATGGTGTAGACGACCTGCTCTTTCAGCCACTTGACCGTGTCGCCCAGCGCCTTGCCATCGACAGCGTACTGCTCGAAGGAGCCATCGGTACGCATGAAGTGCCACATCTCACCGTCGGTGTAGAGGTATTCCATGTCGACTTCCATGACATCGGCGGCTTCGATGCTCTCGCCGGACTTGAAAGTACGCTCCCATACACGACCGGTCTTCAGGTTGCGCAGCTTGACGCGGTTGAAGGCCTGGCCCTTGCCCGGCTTGACCAGTTCGTTATCGACGATGGCACAGGGATCATTGTCCAGCATCACTTTCAGACCGGACTTGAATTCGTTGGTAGAATAGTTGGCCATCTTGCTCGCTCTCGACTCGTTAACGGGTCTTGCCCGCCATGAATTCCAGATTGCAGTCAATTGGCTGCAATCATGACTAGAAGTGATGCGCATGATAACCCGAACCCCTGCATCCTTGCATACCATCCCGCACACCAGCCACGAAAGTCGTGCCTCAGAGGCCTTCTCATCTGCCGCTGAAGCCCCGTCGGCCCCGAATGACTGGCGTGCACAGCTACGCGACGTGATCCGCTCTCCACAGGCTCTGCTGGAGCGCCTGGGGCTGGAGCGCGAATGGCTTCCGGGCGCCCGCGACGGCCATGAACTGTTCTCGATTCGTGTTCCCGAGGCCTATGCCAGCCGAATTCGTCACGATGACCCCGACGACCCACTGCTGCGCCAGGTGCTGCCGCTGGACGCCGAGACCGATGTGCTCGACGGCTACGTCACCGATCCGCTGGAAGAGGCCGAGCATACGCCGCTGCCGGGACTGATCCACAAGTACACCAACCGGGTGCTGCTGATGGCCAGCGGCGGCTGCGCGATCAACTGCCGCTACTGCTTCCGCCGTCACTTCCCCTATGAGGACCACCAACCCAGCCGCGCGCAGTGGCAGGATATCCTCGACTACCTGCGCGCCGACGAGCGCATCCACGAGGTGATCCTGTCCGGCGGCGACCCGCTGGTCTCCCCCGACAAGCGCCTGGCGTGGCTGGTGGAGTCGCTGGGCGAGATCCCGCATCTCAAGCGCCTGCGCATCCACACGCGCCTGCCGGTGGTGATTCCGGACCGCGTCAATGACGAGCTGCTCGGCTGGCTGGGTGCCACGCGCCTGCAGAAGGTGCTGGTCATTCACACCAACCATGCCAACGAGCTGGACGACGCCGTCGCTGCCGCCATGACTCGCCTCAAGAGCGCCGGCGTCACCCTGCTCAATCAGGGAGTCATCCTGCGCGGCGTCAATGACAGCGTGGAAGTGCAGACGGCCCTCGCCGAGCGCCTCTTCGAGTGCGGCGTACTGCCCTACTACCTGCATGCCTTCGACCCCGTGCAGGGCGCCGCCCACTTCGCGGTCAGCGATGAAGAGGCCTGCAACCTGATGGAAGCGCTGCTTGAGCACCTGCCCGGCTTCCTGATGCCGCGCCTGGTACGTGAAGTGCCCGGCCGACGCTCCAAGACACCTCTATCCAAGCCCCCTCTGTCCAAGCCCACGTTGTCCAAGCCCACAGTGTCCAAGACACATCCGGGAGTCGACGCCGCCACCACTGACCCTTCGGCGTCTTCCCCTGCGGGTGACGAGCGCGAGCCATCTTCGCTCAACCTGACGGGTATCATCGCCAGCGCGTGAATGGCGCCCTGGCAGCGTGAGGCAACAACAGGCGGCGTGCTGCACAAAATTTGCTACTATCGCTGGCCAATTTCATCATCGGCACACGCCCCGAGAGGCGTGGCCACGCTCAAGGAGCCCATCACATGCCTCATCTCGTCATTGATTATGCCGACAGTCTGGCCCCCAGCCTCGACATGGACGCGATCATGGATGACCTGCATGCCGCTGCCATGCAAAGTGGCCTGTTCAAGGAAACCGACATCAAGGTGCGCGCGGAAAGCTGGCGCCACTGGCGTCTGGCCGGCAATCAGGCACCGCTGGCGCACAAGCACGGCTTCGTCAATCTGCACTGCCACCAGCTGGAAGGCCGCAGCGATGACGACAAGTCGCGCCTGGCGGATATCCTGATGGAGGCCCTCAAGCCTCACTGCGAGGCGGCCCGCGAAGTCAGCGTGGAGATCGTCGAGATCACCCGCGCGACCTATCGCAAGCACAAGGCCTGAGCGCACAGGTGTCTCTCCGCCCCTGAGGCCGCAGACGAAAACGCCCCGTGACCGAAAGCCACGGGGCGTTTTTCCTTCTCGCAATCAGCGATTCAGCCAACGGGCGAACTCAGGTGCCCGTCATGGCCATCGGGACGTGAAGCAGGTCATTGAGACGATGGGCGTGTTCGGCGGCCTCACGGCCCACCGACGTCAGATAGCCGCCATCCGGCAGCGTGGTCAACCCCTTGGCATGCAGACGCTCGGCGGCGGCCACCATGTCGGGACTGGCATCGTGGCGAATCTTCAAGCCCTTGAGGGCGGCATCATGCGGAAACAGGCACAGCAGGTGCAGTTCATCGTCATAGGGTGACGGCATGGGCAAACTCCTGACGGCGTGGCGAGTGGCGTTTCAGTATGGCGTCAACTGACGAGCGACGAGTCGTCGGCGCTTCCCCTCCAGTCTAGCCCTCACACCCGAAAGCGCATTGCTGCTTTGGGACTATTCTGCGACCTGATGACCAGACGACAACGCCCCCATCGCGGCGGCGATGGGGGCGTTGTCACTCACATACTGGCTTGTCACTCAGCGCAGGCATTCAGCAGCTGAATCACGGATCAGTGCTCGAGATCCTGCTGGCGATAGCCCATCAGGTAGAGCACGGCATCCAGGCCCAGGGTCGAGATCGACTGGCGCGCCTGTTCACGCACCAGCGGCTTGGCGCGGAAGGCGATGCCCAGCCCCGCCTCGGCCAGCATCTTGAGGTCATTGGCACCGTCACCGACGGCGATGGTCTGCTCCATGCGCAGGCCATGACGCTCGGCGATCTCGCGCAGCAGCAGCGCCTTGCGCTCGGCATCGACGATCGGCTCGCGCACTTCACCGGTGACCTTGCCATTGACGATCACCAGCTCATTGGCGTGGATCTCATCGAAGCCCAGCAACTGCTGAAGATGACGCGCGAAGTAGGTGAAGCCGCCGGACAGGATCGCGGTGCGATAGCCCAGCGCCTTGAGGTTGGCCATCAGGCGCTCGACCCCATCCATCAGCGGCAGATTGGCGGCGATATCGGCCAGCACCGACTCATCCAGGCCTTCCAGCTTGCTCATGCGTTCGCGGAAGCTTTCCTTGAAGTCCAGCTCGCCCCGCATGGCCCGCTCGGTGACTTCCGAGACTTCCTCGCCGACACCGTGACGACGCGCCAGCTCGTCGATCACCTCGGTCTGGATCAGCGTCGAATCCATGTCGAAGCAGATCAGGCGACGATGCCGACGCCAGATATCGTCTTCCTGGATCGCGATATCGACACCGTGCAGCGCGCCCAGCGCCAGCGCCTTCTCGCGCAGGGCATTGATGTCGGTGCCACTCTCCGGCAGGCGCAGCCAGCACTCGACACAGGCGCCTTCGGCCGGTGACTCGCCATCCAGCGGCTCACGCCCCGACAGACGATGCATCAGCTCGACGGTGATGCCGAATTCGGCCGTCAGGCCGCCGACCTCGGCCAGAATGCCGGCCGGCAGACACGGCGCCAGCAGCGTCAGAATCCAGCGCGGGCGCTCCGCCTGATGGCTCCAGCGCGCATATTCCTCAGCACCGACCTGCACGGCCTGCACATCCAGCCCCAGCTGTTCACCGGCGGCGGCCAGCGCGGCCTCCAGGTCGGACTCCGCGCCGAGAGCCACCAGCGCTTCCAGCGACACCAGCCCGAAGGTCACGCTCTGATTGATGTCCAGCAGTCGTGCGCCGCTGCGCGCCAGCGCCTGGCCAAGCCCTGCCAGCTGTCCTGGACGAGCCGTACCGGTGGCACGGATCAAGATACGTTGTGTCATTGGAAAATCATTCCTGAGCAATGAATCATCAAGGTGTCGCCCACGGGACATGTCGGCGTCAACGCCGACGCACCTCAGCTAACAAGCCAGGCCATCCGGCCCGGATTCAACTATCGACGGCCAGACGGTCGACCTTCTGGAAGCCCTTGGGCAGCTTGCTGCCGCGGCGGCCACGCTCGCCACGATAATAATCGAGATCCGCCCCCTTGAGCAGGGTCTTGCGCTTGCCGGCATGCACCACCAGGGTCGCGCCGGCGGGCAAGACCACCAGCGAGCGCACGAACTCCTCGCGGTTGGCGGCGCGTTCGCCCGGAATCGACAGCATCTTGTTGCCCTTGCCCTTGGACATCTCGGGCAGCTCGGAGAGCGGGAAGACCAGCAGGCGCCCTTCGTTGGACACCACCGCCACTTCCAAGGCCGTGAGCGTGCCATCGGTAGCCTCCGGCACTGTCGGCACCTCGACCGGTGGCAGCACCGCACAGCCGCGCGGCAAGGTCAGTGCCGCCTTGCCGGACTTGTTCTTGCCGGTGAGCTGCTCGAGCGTGGTCACGAAGCCATAGCCGCCATCGGAGGCCAGCAGATAGCGCGCGGAAGGCGCATCGAGCAGCAGCCCGACCATCGCCGCCCCCGCCGCTGGATTCATGCGCCCGGTGATCGGTTCACCCTGCCCGCGTGCACTGGGCAGATTGTGCGCGGCCAGGGTGTAGGCACGCCCGGTGTCATCCAGCAGCACCAGCGGCTGATTGGTCTTGCCGCGCGCCGCCAGATGGAAGCGGTCGCCGGCCTTGTAGGACAGGCCTTCGGGGTCGATATCATGCCCCTTGGCGGCACGGATCCAGCCCTTCTCGGACAGCGCGACGGTGATCGGGTCGGCGCCCATCAGCTCGACTTCCGACAGCGCCTTGGCTTCGCCGCGCTCGACCAGCGGCGAGCGACGTGCATCACCGAAGTCGGTGGCGGCCTGCTCAAGCTCACTGTCGATCAGGTCCGTCAGTGCCTCGTCATTGCCCAGCAGATGCTTGAGGTGCTTGCGCTCGCGCTTGAGCTCGTCCTGCTCGCCACGCAGCTTCATCTCTTCAAGACGCGCCAGGTGACGCAGACGCAGCTCGAGGATCGCCTCGGCCTGACGCTCGGAGAGCTGGAAGGTCTCGATCAGGCTGGCCTTGGGGTCTTCCTCCTCGCGGATGATGCGAATCACCTCGTCGAGATTCAGGTAAGCCGTCAGCAGACCCTCGAGGATATGCAGACGGTCCTCGACCTTGGCCAGACGATGCTCGAGGCGACGACGCACGGTGGCGCGACGATAGCGCAGCCACTCGGCCAGCATCTCGTGCAGCGCCATCACCCGCGGGCGCCCCTTGAGATCGATGACGTTCATGTTGACGCGCGCGTTCTTCTCGAGGTCCGTGGTGGCGAACAGGTGCGCCATCAGGCCTTCGATATCGACACGATTGGAGCGCGGCTGAATCAGCAGGCGCGTCGGGTTCTCGTGGTCGGACTCATCACGCAGGTCCGCGACCATCGGCAGCTTCTTGGCCTGCATCTGGGCGGCGATCTGCTCGATCACCTTGGCACCGGAGACCTGATACGGCAGCGCCGTGATCACGATATCGCCCTCTTCCAGCACATAGCGGGCGCGCATCTTCACGCTGCCACGACCGGTGCGGTAGAGCTTGGCGAGGTCGGTGCGCGGCGTGATGATCTCCGCCTCGGTGGGGAAGTCCGGTGCCGGCAGATATTCCATCAGCTGATCGCTGTCGGAGTCCGGATGACGCAGCAGATGGCGCGTGGCGGCCACGACTTCATGCACGTTGTGCGGCGGGATGTCGGTCGCCATGCCCACCGCGATGCCGGTGGTACCGTTGAGCAGCACATTGGGCAGACGCGCCGGCAGCACCTTGGGCTCGTTCATGGTGCCATCGAAGTTGGGCACCCAGTCGACGGTGCCCTGGGAGAGCTCGGACAGCAGCACCTCGGAGTACTTCGACAGCCGCGATTCGGTGTAACGCATCGCCGCGAAGGACTTGGGGTCATCCTGGCTACCCCAGTTGCCCTGGCCATCCACCAGCGGATAGCGATAGCTGAACGGCTGCGCCATCAGCACCATCGCCTCGTAACAGGCGCTGTCACCGTGGGGGTGGAACTTGCCCAGTACGTCGCCGACGGTACGCGCCGACTTCTTGTACTTGGCATTGGCCGTCAGGGACAGTTCGCGCATGGCGTAGACGATGCGGCGCTGCACCGGCTTCATGCCATCGCCGACATGCGGCAGGGCGCGGTCGAGAATCACGTACATCGAGTAGTCGAGGTACGCCTTTTCGGTGTAGTCGCGCAGGGCCAGACGTTCGACGTCACCCTCCGCGACCTGGATATCCATGCTCATGGGCGCTTGACCTTGATTACGAGCGTAAAACCGGGGAGCGCCTGACTGTGGCGCTCCCGAAAGAATGCTGTCGCGCAGCTTGTC
>NZ_CFDJES010000081.1:6770-13583 GCF_983723665.1 Cobetia sp.
TCGGCCATGTTGCCGTAGTCCTCGAGCCAGCTCTTGCGATCACTGGCGCGCTTCTTGGCCAGCAGCATGTCGAGCATTTCGTGGGTGCCGTCATCTGCACTGCGCGTCAGCTGCACCAGACGACGGGTGTCCGGCGCCATGGTCGTTTCCCGCAGCTGCAGCGGATTCATCTCACCCAGACCCTTGAAGCGCTGCACGTTGGGCGTGCCACGCTTGCTCTCGAGCTGCTTGAGGATGTGCGCCTTCTCGCTCTCGTCCAGGGCGTAATGCACTTCCTTGCCCAGGTCGATGCGGTACAGCGGCGGCATGGCGACGAAGACGCGCCCGGCATCCACCAGCGCCGGGAAGTGACGCACGAACAGCGCGCACAGCAGCGTGGCGATGTGCAGACCATCGGAGTCGGCATCCGCCAGGATGCAGACCTTGTGATAGCGCAGCTTGGTGAGGTCATCCGAGCCCGGGTCCAGGCCGATGGCGACCGCGATGTCGTGGACTTCCTGGGAGGAGTAGATGTCATGCGACTCGACTTCCCAGGTATTGAGGATCTTGCCACGCAGCGGCAGGATCGCCTGAGTCTCGCGGTTGCGGCCCTGCTTGGCGCTGCCGCCGGCGGAGTCACCCTCGACCAGAAACAGCTCACTGTCGGCAGGATCGGAGCTTGAGCAGTCCGAGAGCTTGCCCGGCAGCGCAGGCCCGGAGGTGACCTTCTTGCGCGCGACCTTCTTGGCGCTCTTCAGGCGGCGCTGGGCCGCCGAGATCACCAGTTCCGCCAGCGCTTCGGCCTGGTCGACATGGTGGTTGAGCCACAGCGAGAAGGCGTCCTTGACCACGCCGGAGACGAAGGCGGCGACGCTGCGTGAGGACAGACGTTCCTTGGTCTGGCCGGCGAACTGCGGATCGAGCATCTTCACCGACAGCACGAAGGCGGCGCGCTCCCACAGGTCATCCGCGCTCAGCTTGACGCCACGCGGCAGCAGGCTGCGGTAGTCGCAGAATTCCTTGAGCGCCTCGAGCAGACCGGAGCGCAGGCCATTGACGTGGGTGCCACCCAGCGGCGTGGGGATCAGGTTGACGTAGGGTTCCTGCACCAGCTCGCCGCCTTCCGGCAGCCACTGGATCGCCCAGTCGACCCCGTGCTCCTCATCCTCGAAATGGCCGACGAAGGGCGATTCCGGCAGGCGTTCGAAGCCATCGGTGGCGCCGAGCAGGTAATCGCGCAGGCCATCCTCGTAGTGCCAGGTCGTCTCGCTGCCATCGGTCTCGATGAGCACGACCTTGAGGCCCGGACACAGCACGGCCTTGGCACGCAGCAGGTGGCGCAGGCGCGGCATCGCCAGGCGCGGGCTGTCGAAGTAGCTCTCGTCCGGCCAGAAGCGCACCAGGGTGCCGGTATTGCGCTTGCCGACGGTGCCGATCTGGGTCAGCTCCTCGGCCTTCTCGCCATTCTCGAAGGCGATGCGCTGACGCAGGCCATCGCGGCACACTTCCACTTCCAGACGCGTCGACAGCGCATTGACCACCGAGACGCCCACGCCGTGCAGGCCGCCGGAGAAGCGATAGCTGTCCTGGGAGAACTTGCCCCCCGCGTGCAGCTTGGTCAGGATCAGCTCGATGCCGGTCACGCCATGCTCGGGGTGGATGTCGGTGGGCATGCCACGACCGTCATCGCCGACCTCGATACCGCCATTCTCGAGCAGGCGCACGCGGATTTCCTTCGCGTGCCCCGCCAGCGCCTCATCGACGGAGTTGTCGATGACTTCCTGCGCCAGGTGGTTGGGCCGAGAAGTGTCGGTATACATGCCGGGCCGCTTGCGGACCGGTTCGAGGCCGGAGAGGACCTCAATGGAACTGGCGCTGTACTGACTCATCGCAGCCTTGTGTCCTTGGTGTTGACGTCCGCCATCCGACTCGCCATTTCACGTGCGCGAGACGGACAACGGATTCCTGAAAAATGAGAGACCGGCGCCTGGCGTTCAGCATCGAACGCTCTGCCAAGTCGTGCCAATCCATGTCGTGCCAAGAGGTGCCTTGCCCAGCCAGGTCGTGGTGTCTCGTAGCAGAAAGCACCACGCGCATGACCTGCTAGTCCGGCGCGACATGCATCGCCGCTGCGGTGGCGGGGGCCAGCCGGTGCCCGCCATGCGCCATGATCGCCGGCAGGTATTCCGCCAGCTGCGCAAAGCCGTGATCGCCACCCGGCGTGATGATCAAGCGACTTCCCTGATAGAGCCCTGCGGCATCATTGACATCCAATGTCTCATCGGCCGTCGCCAACAGCACCAGGGTGCGCTGCGCCGTGACCGGCTCCGCTTCCAATGCGAGCAGTCCGGGCCCGAAATCCTCGGTGACGGTGAACGTCACGCCGGTATAGGGGTTGGCATGCACCGAGCCGAGCCATTCGCTGACCAGTCGCGCGGGACGCACGGCCGGATTGATCAGCACACTGCGCGGCCCCTGACGCCAGACGCTCTGAGAAGGACCAGCCGGCCCCTCGAGGCGTGCGGCCTCACGCGCGACCAGCCAGGTGGCCAGAAAGCCGCCCATGGAGCTGCCGATCACCATGATGGCGTCATCACAGGCAGGGTCTGCGGGGTCCAGCGCCAGGCGCTCACACAACGTGAGATAGGCCGCGTTGACCGCCGCCTGACCCGCGCCGGGCTCCGGGGGGATGTCCGGCATCACGCACGGCAGGCCGAACTGCTCTGCCGCGCGCTGCATCAAGCGTGCCTTGGGCGAACAACTGGCCGAATTGAAGCCGTGCAGATACAGCAGACCCTTGACGGGCGCGGTGGCGTGCATCGCTGCCGTATCTGACGGAAAGGGGGAATTGGCCATCAGCACTCCCGACAACACGTCAGACCGCGAAACCTCCCCTCCCACGCCTCAAGATAGCTGGGCATCTCTCGAGCATTCATACGCTGGAAGCAGGGTTTTCGACAGTCCGCGTCGTGCTGTCTAGTGTAAACGATTGATTCGCTTATAGGATAGCGAGAATACTGTATAAATCAACAGAGAGCGACGACTGACGTCGCCGCTCGTCTTGCATGGCATATCAGCATGCCTTCACTCACACACACTCACTCACATCCGTCTTGGGCTCAGCGCGGGTCCTGATCCTGTGCTGCCCACACCGCTTCGATCAGCGCACGACTGGAGGCATCCAGCGTCTCGAAGCCTTCGCCGGTGGTCATGGTCGCTTCGGTGGCGGTGGCGATCTGCTTGCCCAGCTCCACGCCCCACTGATCGAACGGGTTGATATCCCAGATGGTGGCCTGAACGAAGACCTTCTGCTCGTAGAGCGCAATCAACGCACCCAGCGTTTCCGGTGTCAGCGTCTCCAGCAGCAGCGTGGTCGACGGCTGATTGCCACGGTAGCGCTTGTGGTTCGGCTGCGCCTCATCACCGGGGATGGCGTCATCGCCCAGCATCAGCACACGTGACTGGGCGAAGCAGTTGGCCAGCGTCAGGCGGTGCTGTGCCTTGAGGTGGGCGCGTGTCTCGGCGTCCTCGACGTGATCATAACGGCACATCGGCGCGATGAAGTCACACTCGACCGCCTGGGTGCCCTGATGCAGCAGCTGATAGAAGGCGTGCTGGGCGTTCGGCCCCAGCTGGCCCCACAGCACCGGACAGGTCGAGTAGTCGATCATCTCGCCATCGTTGGTCACCGACTTGCCGTTGGATTCCATCTCCAGCTGCTCGAGGTAGCTTGCGAAGTACTCCAGGCGACCGTCGTAGGGCAGGATGGAGTGGGCGCGGATATCGAGGAAGTTGTTGTTCCAGATACCAGCCAGCGCCAGCAGCACCGGCAGGTTGTCTTCCAGCGGCGCGGTGCGGAAGTGCTCATCCAGCTCATGCGCCCCGGCCAGCAGGCGACGGAAGTTGTCCATGCCGACATTGAGCGCGATGGGCAGACCGATGGTGCCCCACAGCGAATAGCGGCCGCCGACCCAATCCCAGAACAGCAGCTGATGTTCCGGCGCGATGCCCCACTCGGTCATCTTCTCCGGCTTGGCGGAAGCGCCGATGAAGTGCTGGCGGTTGATCAGCGCTTCCAGGCGCCCTTCCGGGTCGAGGCGTGATTTGAGCCAGTCGCGCGCGGTGCGGGCATTGGACAGCGTGTCGATGGTCGAGAATGACTTGGAGGACAGGATGAACAGCGTGGTTTCCGGGCTGAAGGACTCCAGATAATCCGCCAGCTGGGAGCCATCCATGGTCGAGGCGAAGTGCACGCCGATCTCGTGGATGTCCTTGGGACGGCAATCGCTCAGGGCGCTGGAGACCATCAGCGGGCCCAGGTCCGAGCCACCGACACCGAGGTTGACCACGTCGGTGATCGGCTTGCCGGTGGCGCCGCGCCACTGGCCGCTGTGGAAGGTGTCGACCATCTCGGCCAGGTGCTCGAGGCTCTCGTGGATGGCCGGCACGATATCCTCGCCGTCCACCTCGAGGCTGGCGGAGCGCGGCAGACGCAGCGCGGCGTGCAGCGCCGGACGGTCTTCGGAGCGATTGACATGCTCACCGGCCAGCAGGCGCTTGATGCCCTGCTCGACGCCGGTTTCGCGCGCCAGATCCAGCAGCAGCTCCAGGGTCTCGCCCTTGAGGCGCTGCTTGGAGAGATCCAGACGCAGCCCCGCGGCAGAGCGCGTGAAGGTCGCCACTCGGTCACGCCCTTGCGCCGCATCCTCGGCGAACAGGTCCTTCAGATGCACATCGGCCATCTGCTCTTGATGATGGCGCGCGAGAGCCTGCCAGGCCTGGGTATTACGACGCGCAGAACGTGCCGCTGATTGAGTGGACATGGCCACCTCTCTCCTTGAAGTGTAATGACCGGCCCTGCATGGCCCGGCCTGAAATCGATTGATGGAGGCATCACCCGCCGGCCGTGACGGGTGCGTCACGGGCGCCGAATGCGTAGAATGGCGGGCCCGACGGGGCGCTCTGCCCGGCCGGTCCTCGGCCACAGGCATGTCGCCCTGGCCCACTGCCCGATGAAGCCTTGATCCATGAGTGATGCATCTTACCGTGACGCGATATTTACGACACCCCTTGACCGTGTCGCCAGCTTCTCCTTCGACGAGCAGGTCGTCAGCTGCTTTCCGGACATGCTGCGCCGCTCGGTGCCGGGTTACGGTCAGATCATCGCCATGCTGGGCCTGATGGCCCGCGCTCACCTGCGCCCCGGCGCGCGGGTCTATGATCTGGGCTGCTCACTGGGTGCTGCCAGCATGGCGCTGGCCCGCGAGATGGCCGCCGAGGATATCGAGATCGAAGCCGTCGATCTGTCCAGACCGATGGTCGAGCGCGCCAGCCGCGAACTCGCCGAGGCCTTCCCCGACCACCGCATCAACGTCACCGAAGCCGACATTCGCACCCTCGACTATCAGCCGGCCGGCATGATCGTGGTCAATCTGACGCTGCAGTTCCTGCCGCCGGAAGACCGCGACGCCGTGATCGACAAGCTGTTCGCGGCGCTGGAGCCCGGCGGCGTGCTGATCCTCTCCGAGAAGATCATCAGCGATGATCCGGTCGAGAATGCCTGGCTGATCGAACGGTATCATGACTTCAAGCGCGCCAACGGCTACTCCGATCTGGAAATCTCCCAGAAACGTGAGGCCCTCGAGGACGTGATGAAGCCCGACAGCCTGAACACGCATCATGAGCGCCTGGCGCGCGCCGGCTTCCAGCGCAGCCACACCTGGCTGCAATACCTGAATTTCGCATCGATGGTCGCCTTCAAAGCCGCCGAATGACCGCTACGCCTGCACGGACCCGACCCAGCGCATGAGCATTTCCCCGTATGACCGCGACCTTTACCGCGCCTTCACCGAGCTTGCCTGTGAGCCAGGCGCCGTCGGCGACGGCTTCGCCCGCTGGCTGGGCGCCCTGCCCGAGCAACTGGCCAATGGCCTGGACCGCAAGCGTCACGCCGACCTCAAGGCCTGGCATGGCGCGCTGGAAAAGCTGCCCGCCCTGCCCGACGCGCGCGATGTGCAGCTGGATGCCGACCGGGTCGGTGTACGCTTTCCGACTGGCCTGACTAGCGGCCAGCTGCGCCAGAGCGAGAACCTGCTGCGTGCGATGATGCCGTGGCGCAAGGGCCCCTATCAGCTCGACGAGATCCATATCGACACCGAATGGCGCTCCGACTGGAAGTGGCAGCGTCTCGCGCCGCATCTGTCGGATCTCACCCATCGCCGTGTGCTGGATGTCGGCGGCGGCAATGGCTACCACGGCTGGCGCATGGTCGGTGCAGGCGCGGCCTTCACGCTGGTGATCGACCCTTCGCCACGCTTCTACTGCCAGTTCCATGCCGTACGCCACTTCATCGGCGCGGACCACCCCCGGGGCCGCAATCTGCACTTCCTGCCGGTGGGCATCGAGGATGTGCCAGCGAAGATGGGCGCCTTCGATAGCGTATTCTCGATGGGCGTGCTCTATCATCGCCCCTCGCCGATGGACCACCTCTTCCAGCTGCGTGACACCCTGCGTCCCGGCGGCGAGCTGGTGCTGGAAACCCTGGTGGTGGAAGGTGACGTGACGACGGTGCTGATGCCCGGCGAGCGCTACGCCGCGATGCCCAATGTCTACTTCCTGCCCTCCTCACAGGCGCTGGCCCACTGGTGCGAGCGCGCCGGTTTCAAGGACGTGCGCATCGTCGATGAAGCCGTGACCACCCTGGACGAGCAGCGTGCCACCGACTGGATGACCTACCACTCGCTGAGCGACTTCCTCGATCCCGCTGACCCGAGCCTGACCCGCGAAGGCCACCCGGCGCCGCGGCGTGCGGTGCTGATCGCCACTCGCGCCTGA
>NZ_CFDJES010000082.1:0-13550 GCF_983723665.1 Cobetia sp.
CCAGCTACAAGGTGCCGCGTCAGGTGGTCTTCATCGACGAGCTGCCCAAGACCAATGTCGGCAAGGTGCTCAGACGTGAACTGCGCGACTCGCCGCCGGAATCTGCCTGACCTTGCCTGTGTTTTCTCCTTGTTACAGCCTGAAACACGGGCCGTAATCACAGACGGTATACACAGCCCTGAATCATAGCCCTTGAAACACGAACGCCCCGCTCAATGAGCGGGGCGTTCGTGTTTCAAGGCAAGGCGCAGGCGAGAAGGTCTGCGCCTGGCGTCAGGCGTCCTTCTTGGGCTGGGTCGCGTTGTAGACCTCGAGGTCCAGCTCGTTCTCGGACTTGCCGACCAGGGTGGTGACCATCAGGTCGCCCGCGACATTCACGGTGGTACGCGCCATGTCGAGGATACGGTCGATACCGGCGATCACCGCGATGGCTTCCAGCGGCAGGCCGACCTGGCTCAGCACGATGGAGAGCATGATCAGGCCGGCGCCCGGCACACCGGCGGTACCGATGGAGGCCAGCGTACCGGTCAGCACGATCATGCCGTAATCCATCATCGACAGCTCGATGCCGGTCATCTGGGCGATGAACAGTGCCACCACGCCCTGATAGATGGCGGTGCCATCCATATTGATGGTCGCGCCGACCGGCAGCACGAAGCCGGAGACACCTTCCGAGACGCCGAGGTTCTTCTGGGCGCAGCGAATGGAGATCGGCAGGGTGCCGGAGCTGGAGGCCGAGGAGAAGGCCACGACCAGTGCATCGACGATACCGCGCAGATAGCGCACCGGGTTCAGCTTGCCCAGCGTCGCCAGCAGGCCGGAGTAGACCACCAGCACGTGCACGATGCTCGCCAGATAGGCTACGCCGATCACTTTGGCCAGCGGCAGCAGTACATCCAGGCCGTAGTTGCCGGAGACATGCGCCATCAGGCCGAAGACACCGAATGGCGCGAAGGCCATCACGAACTCGGTCAGCTTGTACATCACTTCGGCGAAGCTATCGAAGACGCGCACGACCGGCTCGCCCTTGTCGCCGATCATGATCAGCGAGATGCCGATCCCGATGGCGAAGACGATGATCTGCATGATGTTGCCATTGGCCAGCGCATCGATCGGGTTGCTCGGCACCAGGTCGACCAGAATCTGCACCAGCGAAGGTGCATCCTTGGTTTCCATCGCCTTGTCGAAGTTGAACTCGAAGCCGGCACCCGGCTGGAAGATGCTGGAGGCCAGCATGCCGATGGCGATCGCGAAGGCGGTCGTCAGCAGGTAGAGGGCGATGGTCTTGCCGCCGATGCGGCCCATCTTCTGCGGGTCACGCATCGAGGTGATACCGACCACCAGGGTGCTGAAGACCAGCGGCACGATTAGCATCTTGATCGCATTGATGAAGATATCGCCCAGCGGCTTGAACATGCTGGCGCTTTCTCCCATCAGGGCGCCAGCGAGTACCCCCAGGGCGAGGCCGCCCAGGATCTTCTGCCACAACGGCAAACGGCGCCACAGGTTAGGGCGGGAGGAATCACTCATGGAACTGTCCTTAGGTGTCTAGCGATGATCATCGCTGATGATGCTCAGGGCGCGCCCGAGTCTGTCGTCTCGATGCCTTGTCACGATTGCGCACTGCATTAAGCACTTTTTTGGTGCGGGAAGATTAACAGTCAGCCTGCACTCACCCTCTGCACCTTTAGTCGCAAAAAAAGCGTCCTTTCACGCGAATTCAGCTTTCCATGCCGGACGCGCATGCGCTCATGCCGCAAAAGGTTCCACCAAAGAAGTAGTTGTCAGGCAGGCATATCGTCTGTCTTTGCGTTACCTTGACGTTAACGTTAACTGTTAGGCCGCCAGAGCGACTTTCCACTAGTCTGATGGTAGGCACTGTTGTCATCGCCGAATCGACAGCTTCCGGTTCGACATTCATGAAGGTACTCCATTGCCTGCCTGGCCTCACGAGGGCTGGGTAATCCCTCAAACGCCTGATCGGTAAGAGAGGACGCTGAGCATGTCCGATACAACAACACGCGGACCCGTTTCCCCGGGGACCGCGCCGCCCGAAGGCTCACAGCCAGAGCTCGATGACCTGACCGCCATGCCGACGGCAGACCAGATCGCGCCGCAGGGGCCGACGGTGCTGCATCACCTGGCCTTCATGACCGGCGATGAGCTCTGCATCCCGATCTTCAAGCGCCTGCGTCAGGACGGCACCCTTTATCCCGACGATACGCCACAGGGGCAGGGAAATGTCTCTCAGGGAGACAAGTCGCAGGACGCTTCACCCATTCAGCGCGACCCCATCGAGCGTGACACGGCGCTCAAGATCTACCGGACGATGCTGTTCACCCGGGTGCTGGATGAGCGCATGCTGGCCGCCCAACGCCAGGGGCGCTTGAGCTTCTACATGCAATGCACCGGCGAGGAAGCCACGGTGATCGGCAGTGCGGCGGCGCTTCAAGACGATGACATGATCATGGCGCAATACCGTGAGCAGGGGGCGCTGGCCTGGCGCGGCTTCAGCTGTGACGAATTCATGAACCAGATGTTCGGCAACGAGCGCGACTACGGCAAGGGCCGTCAGATGCCGATCCACTATGGATCGCGTGACCTGCACTACATGACCATCTCCTCGCCGTTGGCGACCCAGATTCCCCAGGCGACCGGCTATGCCTACGGCCAGAAGCTGGCGGGCAAGGGGCAGTGCACCATCACCATCTTCGGTGAAGGGGCCGCCTCTGAGGGCGATTTCCATGCCGCTCTCAACATGGCCTCGGTGCATCGGGTACCGTGCATTTTCCTGTGTCGCAACAATGGCTATGCCATTTCCACCCCGTCGTGCGAGCAATTCGCCGCCGATGGCATCGCGCCACGCGCCTTCGGCTATCACATGCAGAGCATCCGGGTGGATGGCAATGACGTGATCGCCGTCTACGAAGCCACTCTGGCGGCGCGCAAGATCGCGGTCGAGACGAATCAGCCGGTATTGATCGAGGCGATGACCTACCGTCTGGCGGCGCATTCCTCGTCGGATGACCCCTCCGGGTATCGCAGCAAGAAGGAGGAGGCCATCTGGCGTGACAAGGACCCCATCCTGCGCATGCGCAACTGGCTGGAGGCGCAAGGCTGGTGGAGCGAGGAGGAGGAAAAGGCCACTGGCGATCAACTGCGTCGCGAAGTGCTTGAGTCCATGAAGCGCGCCGAGAAACTGGCGCCACCGGCGCTGGACACCCTGATCAGCGATGTCTACGACACGCCGACGCCGTTGCTCACACAGCAGCTGGAAGACGTGAAACAGCATATTCGCAAGTACCCGCATGCCTATCCAAAGGGCGCTGCCAGCATGGGGTTCACTGCGCAGGAGCTGGAAGACAGTCGCAAGGCGTATCAGGCACGTCAGCAGCGCATGAAGAGCCATCAGCCTGTGGATGGAGGCCAGACATCATGAGTGAGCAGATGAGTGAACAGCCGTTGGAGAAAACGCCAGTGACAGACTCAGCTACAAGCGACTCAGCTGCGGCGTATTCAGCGGCGAAAGAAGCGTCTGCGGCGACAGGCAGCAAGGACGCAGCAGACTCGGCCTCGGGCAAGAAACAGATGAACATGCTGCAGGCGATCAACAATGCGCTGGATATCGCCATGGCCGCCAATCCCCGTGTGGTGCTGTTCGGGGAGGACGTCGGGGTATTCGGTGGCGTCTTCCGGGCCACCAGCCACCTGCAGGACAAATACGGTCGAGAGCGCTGCTTCAATACGCCACTCACCGAGCAGGGCATCATCGGATTCGCCAACGGGCTGGCGGCACAAGGCTCGACGCCGGTGGCCGAGATCCAGTTCGCTGACTACATCTTCCCCGCCTTTGACCAGATCGTGAACGAGGCGGCCAAGTTCCGCTATCGCTCCGGCGATCTGTTCGATGTCGGCGGCCTGACGATTCGCACGCCCTATGGTGGCGGCATCGCAGGCGGGCTCTATCACTCCCAGTCGCCCGAGGCCTATTTCGCGCATACCCCGGGCCTCAAGATCGTGATGCCACGCAATCCCCACCAGGCCAAGGGGCTTTTGCTGGCGGCGATTCGCGACCCCAACCCGGTGCTTTTCATGGAGCCAAAGCGGCTCTATCGCGCCTCGGTGGGCGAGGTACCAGAAGCCGATTACGAACTGCCATTGGGCGTGGCCGACGTCATTCGTGAAGGCCGCGATATCACGCTGCTCGGCTGGGGCGCTCAGATGGAGGTCATCGAGAAGGCCGCCGCGCTCGCCGAGCAGGATGGCATCGACTGCGAGATCATCGACCTGCGCAGCATTCTGCCCTGGGACATCGAGACGGTGTGTGACTCGGTGCTCAAGACGGGGCGTCTGGTAGTCAGTCATGAAGCGCCACTGACGGGAGGCTTTGCCAGCGAGATTGCCGCCACCGTGCAGGAGCGTTGCTTTTTGTATCTCGAGGCGCCGATCCGACGCGTCACTGGCCTTGATACGCCGTTCCCGCTGGTGCTCGAGAAGGAGCATCTGCCGGACGAGCTCAAGATCTACGAGGCCATCAAGCAAAGCTTGAATTACTGATGACAGGGAGTGATGCGCGCCATGAATGATTTCATCCTGCCCGATATCGGCGAAGGCATCGTCGAGTGCGAGCTGGTCAAGTGGTTGATACAGGAAGGCGACGTGATCGAGGAAGATCAGCCGGTGGCCGAGGTCATGACAGACAAGGCGTTGGTGGAAATCCCCGCGCCCCACGCCGGTACCGTGGTCAAGCTTTACTGTCAGGAAGGCGATATTGCCCGTGTCCATGCGCCGCTGTTTGCGGTGGATGATGGCAGTGATAGTGATATTGATAGTGATAGTGACAAGACCGGACACGGCGAGCGTGAGGATGACCACGCCGGCGATGTCATGACGGTTGCAGCGCCTGCTTGCTCGACGGCACAGACTCAGTCAGCTGCCAGCCAGGCTGCCAGCATTCAGTCGGATGTCGCGCTGTCAGGCAGTAATGGGGCAGCTACCTCACCGACAGCCGCGGCCCTTGAGCGACGCTCGCGTGATTTCATCCTGCCGGATATCGGTGAAGGCATCGTCGAATGTGAGGTGGTCACCTGGCACGTCGCGGAAGGCGACACGGTGGAAGAAGACCAGACGATCGTCGATGTGATGACCGACAAGGCACTGGTCGAGATCACCGCCTCGGAGCCCGGGCGTATCGTGCGCTTCCATTACGCCCAGGGCGAAAATGCCCGAGTGCATACGCCGCTGTATGCCTATGTGCCTGATGAGGAGGCAGAGGCTGAAAGCGCTGAGAGCACTGAGAGCGCTGATAGCGAAGTCACCGCGCCTGAACGCAAGCAGGAGCAGTCAGAGCGTCTGTCGGAGAACCGCCAGGAGGGCGACGACAAGAGCGACAACAAGAGTAAGCAAGACGGGCGTCACGAGGAGAGCCGGCCTCGCATACCCGCGGCCCCAGCCGTGCGCCGCCTATTGCGCGAACATCAGCTCGATATCCAGGCCATTGCAGGCTCGGGGCGTGACGGCCGGGTGCTGAAGGAAGATGTGCTGGCTTATCTCAAGCAATCCGAGGCTCACGAGACTGACGTGACACCTGATGACTCTCACAAGGTCGGCGCGGCCGCCGAGACCGACAAGGCAGATGCCGAAGCGTGTGCTGTGGCCAGTGACGTGGCCAGTCACGAGGTGCGATCGTCACGCCTTGAGTCCAAAGCGGTACCGCTCAAGGGCGTCGCGGCGGTAATGGCCAGGCGCATGGTGCAGGCCAGCACGCAGATCCCGCATTTCCATTACGGTGATGAGCTCGATATCACCGACCTGCTGGCGTTGCGGGCCCGTCTCAAGGTACGCGCCGAGCAGCAGGGCATTCGCCTGACCCTGATGCCGTTCATCATGAAGGCCATGGCGCTGGCGGTCATCGAGGAGCCGATTCTCAATGCGCGTCTCAGTGAGGATGAGAGTGAGATTCTCTATCAGGGCGCCTGCAACATCGGCATGGCGGTGGACAGTGCCAGCGGGCTGATGGTGCCGAACGTGAAAGGCGTCGAGCGTCTGAGCATTCTCGAGATCGCGCGTGAGGTCGGGCGGCTGACCGAGGCTGCGCGCAGCGGGCGCGTTGCCCAGGCAGACCTCAAGGGCGGCACCTTGTCGATCTCCAATATCGGTGCGCTGGGCGGCACCTACGCCGCGCCGATCATCAACCAGCCGGAGGTCGCCATCGTCGCGCTGGGGCGCACTCAGCGTCTACCGCGCTTCGATAGCGAGGGCAATGTCTGTGCGCGTGACATCATGACCATCACCTGGGCGGGGGATCATCGCATCATCGACGGCGGTACCATCGCGCGCTTCAGCAATCTGTGGAAGCACTATCTCGAGCACCCTGACGAAATGCTGCTGTCGCTGTCATGAGGCGCTGTCTGATCCAGGGTCCGGCTAGAGAGCATCCTGCATGAGTGATGCGCGCGCCCACGAGCGCCTGCAACAGTTCTATATCCCGGAAGAGCAGTCGATCTATCTGCTCTCGCATCATGATGCCAAGAAGCTCAAGGACTGGGTGGCGCTGTGCATCGCTCAGCTCGAGGGGCTGGGCTACCGGGATATCCATCTGGTCGGCAAGGGCGCCTACGGTTTCGTATTCGCAGGCTGGCGCCTGGGCGAAGACCAGCGCACGCGTGAAGAACACGTCTTCAAGTTCACGCGGGTGACTCTGCCCCAGGCCCTGCAGGACCGCCTGGAGGAAGAGGCCTACATGCTTGACCAGGTCGCCCACCCGCTGATTCCGCGTCTGGTCAGCTATCAGCGGGTACGGCGGCAGTCGATTCTGGTCATGCAGCGTGCGCCGGGTATCAATCTCGAGGAATATTCGCTGCGTCACGGGCGAATGTCCCCGCGTCTGGTGGTCAAGATCGCCAGTCAGCTGGCCGACATTCTCAAGTCGCTGCGCGGGTCATCCACGGGAGCGGGCACGCCACCGGTTGTGCATGGTGACATCAAGCCGTCGAATCTGGTCTTCGATGTCGAGCGGGAACAGGTGGCATTGATCGACTGGGGCAGTTCGGTGTTCGCTCAGCTCGATGAGCATCAGCAGTTCATCACCACCAACGTGATGCAGTTGATGTCGGATAACCTGCAACAGACCAACGCGCGTCTGGGTGATGTCTATTTCATCGGCGAGGAGCAGCTCAATGGTGCTCTGTCCTCGCCGCGCTTCGATGAGCAGGGCGTGGCCGCCACACTCTATGCGCTGGCCTCAGGTCAGTCGTGTCGCTTCGGCGTACGCGCCATCCCGGCGGTGTCATTGGGGTTGCCCCGGGAATTCGCGCGTCTGCTCGATGGCATGCTGGCGGATGACCCGCAGCTGCGCATGCAGGCCGGCGACTACTTCCTGCGCGAGATGGGCAGGATCTCGCGGCTGGTGATGCCGGAATTGCCTCTCGAGCCGTCACAGTCTCTGCTGCCGGTCTGGGTGAGGCCGGCAACACGCGAGATCGACACGGTCGTCTATACCTCGCGCAAATCCTTCCTGCGTGAGGCCTTCGAGGCGGACGAGACCGGCGAACATGCCGGCAACGCGCTGGACGCCGTCAATGATGTCCAGCTGGATCGTTACTACAAGAACTTCATGCAAGGCATGGGCGGCACCGAAAAAGCCTTCCTGGCCGCGGTCAGTCGTCTGGGCAAATACCCGATCGTCGGCGGTCTGGCGATTCGCTGGGAGCCACAGGGCATCTTCGTGGATACTGCGCTGCACCTGCATGACCCTGCCATGAAGGCCGCCTTCGTCGTCGCGATCAACAACATGGTCGCTCTGGCGCGTGCCATCTATCGCCAGGGCGTGTTCAAGGCGTGTCTGTTCAATGCCCGCGATACCCTGCATCTGGAGCGCGAAGACCCGGAGGCTGCCTTCGTCTTCGCGCCGACGGCAGACGGGGAGGCCAGACCTCGCTTGAGCTATGAGGTCAGCGCGGTGCCGGAGCTTGAGGATGACTCGCGTGTGCACTCCTACTTCGAGGATGGCCCGGACCCTGAGGAACTGCTGGTGCTGCCCAAGGAGATATTGAAGGCATTGGAGTCACTCAATGCCATCCACCACACCGGCATGCTGATCTTCGAAGCCCTGCCACACCACCTCAAGATTCACAGTTACTACCGACTGCTGGACCCCTCGCGCGAGCAGGAATTCGCGCGTCTGCTGGCGGAGATTCTCGATGCCGTGCCGCTGATCTCCGGGCTAGGAATCTCCGGCTTCATGAAGATGCCCTACAAGAACACCAAGCATTTCGATCATATCGAGGCGCAACCGGAACGCTTCTACCCACGGGACCCGCGTGCGACGTAATAAGGAGTTTGCCTAGGATGGCAGTCGCATGGTGATTCCGATTTATATAACCGTGATTATCGAGATTCGTGTTAGTGTCACATCGCGTGATCATTGCTGATCTTGCTGAACTCAATAATCAGATCGATAAAAATCGATAACCTACAGGGAACGTACTCATGTCTCGACCTCTCGCCCGGAAATTTCGTCAAGCCTCAGGTGGTCTGGCTATTCTGGCGCTGCTGGCAGGATGTAGCGCGCATACGACGATCAGCAGCCCGTCAGAGACCGCGCGTATCAACTTGAAAGATGTCTCCAGAGATCAGTCTACCGTTCAAGAAACGCTACCCACCACCAGCTTCGGCAATTACGAGTTTGAAGTAGTGGATGACAACAAGATGCCCATGTATGGCATTCTGCCGCTGAAGTTCAATGGCGGTTATCTGGCGCTTGATATCCTGTTCTTCGCCCCCGCCGCATTCTTCAATCTGCGTGAAGTCCACCCTTACTATGAAATCGACCATGACGAGGGTGTCGTGCGTTATCGTGATGAGAAGGGCGGAGAATGGACGACCTATACACCTACCGTGGAAGAAGCTGAGCGTGCAAGCAAATACTTTGCCGCGCATCGTGATGATGTAATCTCGCAGTCCAGCACACAGCAGTAAGCGTGATGCCCGAAGTCGGTAAAGTCATCTGACTCATGGCCTTGATACGACAGCGCCGCACCAGAGGCTTTCTGGTGCGGCGCTGTCGCATGTGACAAGAGGTTGATGCGGCAAGATAGCAGACTCTCGCTGAAGGGTCAGTCCTTCATCTGTCGCGGGCGCGTCATGGCCTGCGGGGATAGCAGTGCCTCCAGGCGCGCTTCGTCCAGCAGGCCTTCCTCACGTACCAGTTCCAGCACGCTGCGACCGCTTACCAGGGCTTCCTTGGCGATGCGGGTGGCATTGTCATAGCCGATATACGGGTTGAGCGCGGTGATCAGGCCGATGGAGTTGTTGACCAGCTCGGCGCAGCGATCACGGTTGGCGGTGATGCCGATCACGCAGCGATTCTTGAGCATGGTCATGGCACGGCTCAGCTGGCGGATGGAGTCGAGCAGCTTATAGGCGATCAGCGGCTCCATCACGTTGAGCTGCAGCTGGCCGGCTTCCGCCGCCATGGTCAGCGCGGTGTCGTTGCCGATGACATCGAAGGCGACCTGATTGACGGCTTCCGGAATCACCGGGTTGACCTTGCCCGGCATGATCGAGCTGCCCGGCTGCTGAGGCGGCAGGTTGATCTCGTTGAAGCCGGTGCGCGGGCCTGAGGACAGCAGGCGCAGGTCGTTGCAGATCTTGGACAGCTTGACCGCCAGGCGCTTGAGCATGCCGTGGAACAGCACGAAGGCACCCATGTCGCTGGTGGCCTCGACCAGATCCGACGCCGGGCGGAAGTCGATGCCGGAACGACGTGCCAGAGCCTCGATCGCCAGTGCGCTGTAGCGCGGGTCGGCATTGATGCCGGTGCCGATCGCGGTTCCGCCCAGATTGACCTCCTTGAGCAACTCATTGAGGTTGGCGATGCGATCGACGTCTTCGCGCAGAGTGTTGGCGAAGGCGCGGAATTCCTGGCCCAGCGTCATCGGCACCGCGTCCTGCAGCTGGGTGCGACCCATCTTGACCACGTCATCGAATTCCAGCGCCTTGCTGGCGAAGGCATTGGCCAGTTCGCTCAGCGCGTCCACCAGCACCGAGTGGCTGCGCAGCAGGCCGACACGGATGGCGGTGGGGTAGGCGTCGTTGGTGGACTGCGCCATGTTGACGTGATTGTTGGGGTGCAGCTGCTGGTAATCGCCTTTCTCGTAGCCGAGGAATTCCAGGCCCAGATTGGCGATCACTTCGTTGGCATTCATGTTGGTCGAGGTGCCGGCGCCGCCCTGGATCATGTCGACCACGAATTGATCATGATGGTCGCCATTCATCAGACGCGCACAGGCGTGCTGGATGGCATCGTGTTCGCGTGTCTCGAGATAGCCCAGCGCATGGTTGGCTTCGGCGGCGGCCGCCTTGACCAGCGCGAGCCCTTCGACGAGACGCGGGAAGTGCGACAGCGGCACGCCGGAGAGGTGGAAGTTGTTCAGCGCTCGCTGGGTTTGCACACCGTAGTAGGCGTCAGCCGGCACCGGCTCGCGCCCGAGGAGATCCTTTTCAAGTCGGAAGCCGTTGGCCAGTGCCTCACGCTCGGCATGGCTCAAGTCGGCCGGCGTGGAAGTTGCCGGGGTGGCATTGGCGGCGATGGGGGTTTCCGAGAGATGGTTCACTTGGGCGGAACTCCTGGCTGAAGTACACTGTGGCGCTTGAATGGCGGCTAGGTGGACAAGGGTAACCAGCGCAGCCCCTCGGCGGCCAATGCCATTCAACGCTGCCGTATACGTCAAACGCATAAGACGAAGGTGGTGGTGCGCCGCGACGCACCATTCTCTATGACAAGACCCTGCATGACCGGCCAGGCAAGCCTCGCTTGGGCATGTTCGACATTTTTGGGAGTTCGGGTGAACCTGGAAACTAAGTGGTTGGAAGATTTCGTTGCGCTGTCCAATACCCGCAGCTTCTCCACCTCGGCTCGCCTGCGACACGTTACCCAGCCTGCGTTCAGTCGCCGCATCCGTGCGCTTGAACAGGCCGTGGGCACTACGCTGGTCGACCGCTCGACGACCCCGGTCAGCCTGACGCCGGAGGGCCAGCTGTTCCTGGTCACCGCGCGCAACCTGACAGAGCAGCTGTCAGAGTGTCTCGCCCACCTGCGCGGGCTGGGCATGGCCAACGAGACCCTGGATATCGCGGCCGCGCATTCGCTGGCGCTGGCCTTCTTCCCCAAGTGGATCTCGCGTCTCCAGCAGGGCCTGGGGGAGTTGCCGACACGCCTGTCCGCGATGAATGTCGGCGACGCCATTCACTCGCTGCGCGAAGGCAACTGCGACTTGATGCTCGCCTATTACGACCCTTACGCCAGCATGCAGCTGGACGCCGAGGCCTTTCCGTCCTTCTCGGTCGCCAAGGTCAACATGCTGCCGGTGTGCGTGCCGCTGGAGAATGGCGAGCCACGCTTCCCGCTGACCGGGCAGAGCGAGACCAGCCAGGATGCGATTCCCTTGCTGTCCTATACCCAGGGGGCATTTCTGGGCCGCAGCGTAAAGATGCTTCTCAAGAATGATCCGCTGCGCCTGCGCCTGCGCACCGTCTATGAAATGGCGATGGCCGAGGGCCTCAAGGGCATGGCCTTGCAGGGCGTCGGCATGGCGTGGATTCCGGATTTCTGCATTCGCGATGAGCTGGAAAGCGGCAAGCTGGTGCGCGCGGGCAACGAGGCGTGGGATATTCCACTGGAGATTCGTCTCTATCGTTGCTCTCTTGTCCACAAGCCCGGCATCGACAAGTTGTGGAAGCAGCTGATGAATCTGCCGCGAGATTTCCTCGAAGCCTGAGCCTGAGTGTTGCAGGCAAAGTCAAAGGCGAAGACAAAGACAAACGAAAGCCAGGTGTCTTGTGACGAAAACGGCAGCCCCGCGGGGCTGCCGTTTTCGTTGTGCTGATGCAGGGAAGTGTGCGCGCCTGCATAGGCTGTTTCGAGTAGTCAGAAGCTGCTTTGGCCTGCATGCAGGCCGAGGAAGTTCTGAATGATGAAGAAGTGGTCCTCGAAGAGGGTGTCGGGCTCCAGATCCGCCAGTGCGACCCAACGTGCCTGCTCCTCGTTCTCGCCGCCGCCGCTTCTGAGCTTGGGAAGCTGCTGCTCCGGGCGCAGGGCGAAGTAGAAGGCCTCTGCCAGGGTGCGTCCGCGCCAGCTGCGATGTGGCGCGTCAAACAGACGCTGTCCGCGCAGAGAGCCACGCAGGACTGGTTCCGGCACCTTGAGGCGCACACGCTCCTTGAGCTCACGCAAGCAGGCATCCAGCAGGCGCTCCTGGGGTTGCACGAAGCCGCCAGGCAGAGCGTAAAGCCCCTTTCCGGGTGTCGCGCGACGTGTGGTGAGCAGCACATGGCCGGACTGCACCACCACGGCGTTGACCGTGATGAACAGTGGCGGGTAGGGCGCATCGCTCCAGGCGGCGCGATATTGCTCCAGCAGGCGACGCTCCTCGACCAGCCCTTGCCACGCGGTCTCATCCAGGAAGCCATGCAGGTGCTGAGCCACCGGCGGTGGCAGCAGCTCCAGTCCCTCGTTGTCCAGCCAATCCTCGGCGCGGGCGCGCTCGGTGAAGATGACCTCACGAATACGGCTGGCCTCCATCCCCTCGCGCAGTGGCACCGCCACTGACTCCCACTGCGGGAAGAGGCTCAGGTAGTAGCTTGACTGGCTGTTGCTGTCACGACGATTGGCACCGATCAGCGCGATTCTCGGCATCCGGTTGGCCTGCGGGCGCGCGATATCGCGTACCTTGCGCTGCACATCACGCACCCAGACATCGTCGTTGTAGAGGGCGTCCAGCAACGGCACGATTTCCAGGCGCGCATTGTCGGCATCGTCAAAGCAACTGCGGATCATGCGCGTGCGTTCAGAGAAGGTGAACGGGTTGCGCAGTGAACGTGCCTGCCAGGCAGAACCGACCAGCACGATGACCTGCCGCGCGAGGCGCAGGGCCTCTTCCATCACGGCAACATGGCCATGGTGCATGGGCTGGAAGCGACCGATGAAGACCAGGCAGTCGTACTGGGTGTCGGCGATCGCGGGAGAATCCTGAGTGCGAAGCGTTGCAGCGGGCAACGTTGTCGTCGAAGGCATGATGAGCTCCGTGGCAGGCAGGATGGGGCGGCGTATGAGGCGCTTGCCCAGTGAGATTTTGCTAGCGTATCAGATTATGTGTATGCGCCGAACGGCTCGCCATTCACTCTCGTCTGGTAAGGGGTAGTCAAAAGTTTATCCCGTTATCTTGATGAAAGAATCTCCATAACCTAGCAACTTCCCGGTATTCGGGGCGTGGGAAGGCCGTTGCGGTAAAGGAGAGACGCCAAAGAGGAGAAGAGGGAAGGAGGAAGGAGGAAGGAGGAAGGAGGAAGGAGGAAGGAAAGGGAAAAGTGAACAAGCGCGAATGCACAAACCGAGACAACGCCCGCCGGCAATGACGCTGGCGGACGTTGTCTCGGTTTGTGGCAAGACCGATGGCAGGCCCAGGCGGGCCTGCCGGGCGCCGGATCAGGACGTCTTGGCGGTCAGCACGTCGGTGATCCACTCGACGACCTTGTCGCCCTGGGCATTG
>NZ_CFDJES010000083.1:0-13514 GCF_983723665.1 Cobetia sp.
CCTGCACAAACGACAACGCCACCCGCTGCCGCAAGGCAGGGGTGGCGTTGTCGTTTCGAGCGCCGTGTTCAGAGACGCGATCCAGCGCCAGATCGAAGGAGGCTAACGCTCCAGCACCACGAAGGCGATGGCCTGATCACGCTCATCACTGATCGACAGGTGCAGATGGCGGATTCCCGCCCGCGCGGTCAGGGTTTCCGCCTCATCAGACAGCTTGAGCGAGGGCTTGCCCAGGGCGTCGTTGACCACCTGAATCTGGGTGAAGCGCATGCCCTGACGCAGGCCGGTGCCCAGCGCCTTGACGAAGGCTTCCTTGGCCGCGAAACGCTTGGCCAGAAAAGCCGCCGGCTGAGGGTGATCGGCAAAGCGCGCCAGCTCCTCTTCCCCCAGCAGTCGGCGCGCAAAGCGCTCGCCGTGGCGCGCCATGCCTGCCTCGAAGCGCTCGATACGCGCGATGTCCGTGCCTATGCCGACGATCATCCGCAGCAGCCTGAGCCCTGCACATGCTCATGGTCATCACCATGTTCGTGGTCATGGTCATGATCGTGCGCATCCAGCGCGGCCATCAGGCCCGCTTCCTGGCCTGCGATGCACAGACGCTTCATCTCGATGACGGCCTCCTTCAGGCCGACGAACATGGCGCGCGCGATGATCGCGTGACCGATGTTCAGCTCGTTGAGCCCGGAGATACCCGCGATCGCCTCGACGTTGTGATAGTTGAGGCCGTGACCGGCATTGACCACCAGCCCCAGCTCGTTGGCCAGCTCCGCGGCGGCCGCGATACGCTCGAACTCGACACGCGCCGTCTCGCCCGTGGCATCGGCATAGGCGCCGGTATGCAGCTCGATGACCGGCGCACCGGCCTCGAAGGCGGCACGGATCTGCTCCGGCTCCGGGTCGATGAACAGCGAGACTTCACAGCCCGCCGCTGCCAGACGCTCGCAGGCGGCGGTGATGCGCGCCAGATCACCGGCGACATCCAGTCCGCCTTCAGTGGTCAGCTCTTCGCGCTTTTCCGGCACCAGACACACGTTGGCCGGCTGGACTTCCTCGGCCAGCGCCAGCATTTCTTCGCTGACGGCCATCTCGAGGTTCATGCGCGTGTTGAGCACCTCGGCCAGAATGCGCACGTCGCGCTCCTGGATGTGGCGACGGTCTTCACGCAGGTGCACGGTGATACCGTCGGCACCCGCCTCTTCCGCGACCAGCGCGGCCTGGACCGGGTCCGGATAGCGGGTACCACGCGCCTGACGCAGTGTGGCGATGTGGTCGATGTTGACCCCGAGCAGGATGCGCAGCGGATGCATGATCAGCTCCTAACGATGAACAAGAGAACAGGCATGGCGACGAGGGCCATGCCGAAGACAGGTCGCGCAATACTATCATGCGTCACGCCGCAGCCGGACAGTGTCGCCACGCCTGATGACGTCAGTCGGACTGACGACTCTGACGCCGCCTGGCCGTCAGCTGCATCATCAACTCGCGCGAACGCAGCGGACGGTCCCCCAGCAGCGGCGCCAGCGCACGTCGCGCCAGCCACAGGCTCTCGCGGGCAAGCCCTGCATGGCCCCAGTCTTCGCTGGCCAGCAACTTCAGGGCCCGCCCTTCGATGCCCGCCGCGCCTGGCGGCTGCGCCTGAAAGCGACGTTCACTGACCACATAGTCATAGCGCACGTCCGGCATCAAGGGGCTGTCATCCAGGCCGCGAAATTGCGGCAGTTGTTCCAGCGCTTCCAGCAGACTGTATTCCAGTCGTCTGAGCGCGGGGGCGCGTCTGGCGGGCAGTGCCACTTCATCCAATGTCAGCGAGTAGAGCGCGAACAGCTCCGGCACCGGCATTTCCACCGGCAGCGTGCGGGTCAAAAGCTCATTGGCGTAGAACCCGCACAACAGCCCCTCGCCCGCCAGCAGACTGGCGCTGCCGCCGGTCTCCATCAGGTTGAGAGTCTTGAGATCGCTCTCGCCACGCCAGGTGACATGCAAGGGCGTGAACGGCTGCAGTCGGGCACGCGCCTTGCTGCCCGGGCGCTGAACGCCACGCGCCACCGCGCGCACCCGTCCGTGTTCGAGGGTCAACAATTCGATGATGGCACTGGTTTCACGGTAAGGCTTGCGATGCAGCAGGAAGGCCGGTTGCGGCGTCATCAGGCAGGCTCACGTCAGACGGTGGCTTGGCAAAAAAAGCTGGCAGAAGGACTGGCAGAGGGGCTGGCAAGAAACGAGACCGCCTGGACAGGGCCAGGCGGTGCGCGGCAGAGACCGCGAGAACATCGAATCGGCGACGGGCGGCACACGGCAGTCACGCCCCTTTGGGATCGCCACCACCCTGCACCGCTCGCGCGACGTCGTCAGTCCTTGTCGTGGGTGTAACCCAGACTCTTCAGGGCACGCTCGTCATCCGACCAGCCACGCTTGACCTTGACCCACAGGTTCAGCATGACCTTGGCGTCGAAGGCGCGCTCCATCTCGAGACGCGCTTCACGGCCGATGTTCTTGATGCGCTCACCGTTCTCGCCGATCAGGATCTTCTTCTGACCCTGACGCTCGACCATCATCAGCGCGCTGATGTGCAGGGTGCCGCGCTGATCGGTCTTGAATTCCTCGATCTCGACGGTCATCTGGTAGGGCAGTTCATCGCCCAGCTGACGCATCACCTTCTCGCGCACCAGCTCGGAGGCCAGGAAGCGAGAGCTCTTGTTGGTGATCTGGTCGTCCGCGAACATGTGCTCGCCCTGTGGCAGACGCTTCATCACGTTCTCGAGCAGCAGATCGATGTTGGTGCCGTTCTTGGCCGACATCGGAATGATGGCCGCGAAGTCACGACGCTCCTGCAGGCTCTGCAGCCAGGGCGCGAGGGTGGTCTTGTCCTTGAGCCAATCGATCTTGTTGACCACCAGAATCACCGGCGCCTTCACGTGGGCCAGCTTCTCGAGCACGATCTGGTCTTCTTCCATCCAGCGGGTGCGGTCGACGATGAAGACGACGGCATCGACGTCACGCAGCGCCTGGGTGGCGGCCTGGTTCATGAAGCGGTTGATCGCCTTGTTGCGATCGCGCTGCATGATGTGGATCCCCGGGGTATCGACGAAGACGCACTGGGTGCCCTCTTCGGTGTGGATACCCATCACCTGGTGACGCGTGGTCTGCGGACGACGCGAGGTGATCGAGACCTTCTGGCCCAGGATGTGGTTCATCAGCGTCGACTTGCCGACATTCGGGCGACCGACGATGGCGACGAAGCCACAGCGGGTGTCCGGCAGCGGCTGATCGCTGACACCGGCGGCGGCCAGCATGCCCTCGAGGGCATCCGGCGTGCCGACGCCGTTATCAGTGGAGTGATCAGGGGCGTCGCCGCTCGGGGTGACGTTGTCTTCTGGGGTATGGCTCATGAGCGGCCTCCGCGGGCAGGTTCGAGCAGTTGCAGCGCGAACTCGGCCGCCTGCTGTTCAGCATGACGGCGGCTGGAGCCGACGCCTGTGGTCTTGGTGTCGATCATCTCGACGTGGCAATCGACGCTGAAGGTCTGCGAATGCGCTTCGCCTTCGACGCTGGTCACCTCATAACGCGGCAGTGCCGCCTGACGCGATTGCAGGAATTCCTGCAGACGCGTCTTGGGGTCTTTCTGGGTGTCCTGAAGATTCAGCGCTTCAAGACGGGTGGCGTACCAGCGCAGCACGTGTTCACGTGCCACCTGCATGCCGGCGTCCAGATAGATGGCGCCGATCACGGCTTCCACGGCATCGGCCAGAATGGACTCGCGACGGTGACCGCCGCTTTTCATCTCACCGGAGCCCAGACGCAGGTTCTCGCCGAGATTGAATTCACGCGCCAGCTCCGCGAGGGTCTGGCCCTTGACCAGACGCGCACGCAGGCGTGACAGCTGGCCTTCACGGGCCTGGGGGAAGCGCAGGAACAGCGCTTCGGCGATCACGAAGTTGACGATGGAATCGCCAAGGAATTCGAGACGCTCATTGTTCTGGCCACCATAGCTTCGATGGGTCAGAGCCAGTTCCAGCAGGCTCGCATCCTCGAAGGTGTGGCCGATACGCTTTACAAAGGCATTCAGCGGGCTACTCACAGGTCTCCCTACTCTCTTTTTGTCGCTGACGCCCGCGGGCGTCCTGTCGAATGGTGCATCAGTCATGCTGGCTGATGCCTGTCGTCTTCGACATGTCTCGCGATGCCCGAAGCCTACGCGGCTTGAGGAGTTGCCGATTGCCACCATCCCAATCCGATATTCGTCAGCCGCGCTGCCCGCAAGCTTGTGGCCACGGGTCCGACATGATGAACAGCAGGTTGACATGGCAGGCACGACGCATCGTCCCATGTCGAAAATCCGCACTGATAAGGCCGGCGGGCCAATGTGGCCCTGCCAGACACGACCGGGCCGCCTCTCGGCGGCCCGGTCAATGCACTGATCAATGAATCAGGCGTACCGAGGAAAAGACCGGGAACCCTTCTTTCCAGTGCATCCACACCGCCACCGCCTTGCCGACGATGTTCTCTTCCGGCACGAAGCCCCAGTAGCGGCTGTCGTTGGAGTGATCACGGTTGTCACCCATCACGAAGTACATGCCTTCCGGCACCCGGATCTCGCGCATCTGCGGGCCGGGGTCCTGAGGGTTATTGTAGATTTGATGGGCGTGTTTCCCCAGTGTCTCATCCAGCAGGTCTTCACCGGACTGTTCACTGGAGTTGCGCGCATTCAATGTCTTGTCGATGGCCTCACCATTCACGTAGAGCTGCTTGCCTTCGTAGCGAATGGTATCGCCCGGCAGGCCGACGACGCGCTTGATGAAGTTGGTGGACGGATCCTCCGGGAAACGGAACACCATCACATCGCCACGCTCCGGCTCGCCGACTTCCAGCACCTTGGTGTCGACCACCGGCAGGCGCAGGCCATAGTCATACTTGTTGACCAGGATGAAGTCGCCGATCTTGAGCGTCGGCAGCATCGAGCCGGACGGAATCTGGAACGGCTCGAACGCGAAGGAGCGCACCACCAGCACCAGCAGCAGTACCGGGAAGAAGGACTTGGCATAGTCCACCGGCCACGGGTCGCGCGCCAGCTTCTCACGCGTGCCAGCGTCCAGTTCTCCTTCGACGGAGGCCTCGGCCTTGGCCACACGCGCCTTGCGCGCACTGCGCAGGGCAACCAGGTCTATCAACCACACCACGCCGGCTACCGCTACGGCAATCACCAATACAAGCGAGAAATCCATCGTTGTCCCTGTCTGCCCTGGGTCTTGGTGGCAAGCCGCCAGACGGCGGCCTGCCTCAGTCGTTCATCTTGAGCACGGCAAGGAAGGCGTCCTGGGGAATTTCCACCCGGCCGACCTGCTTCATGCGCTTCTTGCCCGCTTTCTGCTTCTCGAGCAGCTTCTTCTTGCGGCTGACGTCGCCGCCGTAACATTTGGCGGTCACGTTCTTGCGCAGCGCCTTGACGGTGGAGCGTGCCACGACCTGGCCACCGACGGCAGCCTGGATCGCCACATCGAACATCTGACGCGGAATCAGCTCTTTCATCTTCTCGACCAGCAGACGGCCGCGGCCATGTGCATGATCACGGTGGATGATCGCCGCCAGTGCATCGACGCGGTCGCCGTTGATCAGCACGTCCAGACGCACCAGCTTGGCCGCCTCGAAGCGCTCGAAGCTGTAATCCAGCGACGCATAGCCCTTGGAGATGGACTTGAGGCGATCGAAGAAGTCCATCACCACTTCCGCCATCGGCAGTTCATAGATCAGCTGGATCTGGCTACCCAGGAACTGCATGTCGAGCTGAACGCCACGACGATTGACGCACTCGGTGATGACGTTGCCGACATATTCCTGCGGCACGAGGATGGTAGCGCGGCAGATCGGCTCACGCAGCTCATCGACGTTGGCCATGTCCGGAAGCTTGGACGGGTTGGACACCGGCAGCACATCGCCGTTGTCCATCAGCACCTCATAGATCACCGTCGGCGCGGTGGTCAGCAGATCGAGATTGTACTCGCGCTCCAGACGCTCCTGGATGATCTCCATGTGCAGGGTGCCGAGGAAGCCGACACGGAAACCGAAGCCCAGCGCGTCGGAGTTCTCCGGCTCGTAGTCCAGCGAGGCATCGTTGAGCGCCAGCTTCTGCAGCGCATCACGGAAGTCCTCGTAGTCATCGGAGCTGATCGGGAACATGCCGGCATAGACCTGCGGCTTGACCTTCTGAAAGCCCGGCAGACGCTCGACCTTGTCGGCGGTCTTGGTGTGCACGATGGTGTCACCCACCGGCGCGCCCATGATGTCCTTGATCCCGGCGACGATGAAGCCGACCTCACCGGCGCGCAGCACGCCGGTTTCCTTGCGCTTGGGCGTGAAGATACCGATCGCGCCGGTTTCCCAGTCGCGGCCGGTGGACTTCAGGCGGATCTTCTCGCCCTTCTTCAGGGTACCGTCGAAGATACGCACCAGCGAGACGACGCCGAGGTAGTTGTCGAACCAGGAATCGATGATCAGCGCCTGCAACGGTGCCTCCGGATCGCCCTTGGGCGGCGGAATGTCACGTACCAGACGCTCGAGCAGCGCTTCCATGCCCATGCCGGACTTGGCCGACACCTGACAGGCGTCCGTCGCGTCCAGACCGATGATCTCCTCGATCTCCTGGGAGACCTTCTCCGGGTCCGCCTGCGGCAGATCCATCTTGTTGAGGACCGGCAGCACCTCGAGGCCCTGCTCGATGGCGGTGTAGCAGTTGGCCACCGACTGGGCTTCGACACCCTGGCCGGCATCGACCACCAGCAGCGCCCCTTCACAGGCATACAGCGAGCGCGAGACTTCATAGGAGAAGTCGACGTGGCCCGGCGTATCGATGAAGTTCAGCTGATAGGTATTGCCATCGTCAGCGTGGTAGTCGAGGGTCACCGACTGCGCCTTGATGGTGATGCCGCGCTCACGCTCGATGTCCATCGAGTCAAGCACCTGCTCCTTGAGCTCACGGTCGCTCAAGCCTTCGCACAGCTGGATGATGCGGTCAGCCAGCGTGGACTTGCCGTGGTCAATGTGGGCGATGATTGAGAAGTTGCGGATATGCTTCAAGGACGGCGGCGTTACGCGTTCGGTCATGGATCACTGCTCTGTATTTGTGCCCGTCTCCGTGAAATCACACGGCCAACACGGGAGACGACGGAAATCGAATTGCACGCATTGTACAGTCCGACCACAAGCGATGATAGAAGGCGTTGCCTTTTGCGCCCCTCCGGCCCTGTCACAACCCGCCTGAACTCGGGTGAACCGCAGGGCCGCCCGGTAGCAGACGGGGCGCACAGTCGCCCGTGCGCCCCGTCTGCTACCGGAGTGACCGCCTTCGTGCCGGTGGCGGTCACCTTCTGTTGCCTGCGCGCTCGTCGCCCAAGTTCTTGACGCTTGCGTCAGGCGCTGGCGGGATCACTTGTCGCTGTCGGCACGCATGCGCAGTGCGATGTACAGCGGGCGACCATTGCGCACCAGGCGCAGCGAGACCGGACGGTTGGTCGGCAGCTTGGCGACCACATCGCGCAGCGCCTGCACGCTGGTCAACGGCTGCTGATTGAGTTCGACCAGCACATCGCCGGCGCTGATGCCTGCCTCGGCAGCCACGCCCTGCGGGTCGACTTCCATCACGCGCACCCCGTGATCGAGGTTGAGCTCGTTCAAGCTGGCCTTGTCGAGCTCTGCCACCGCAACGCCCAGCCCTTGCTTGTCGTCACTGGCCTTGGTGGCATGCGCCTGCTCACTGCCCGGCCAATGGCCAACCTTGGCAGTCAACGTCTGGCTCTTGCCATCGCGCAGGATGGAGAGCTTGAGCGAATCGCCCGGCGAGCTGGCGCCGACCATGCGCGGCAGGTACGCCGAGCTCTCGACCGCCTTGCCATCGACGGCGGTGATGATGTCGCCACTCTTGAGGCCAGCGGCGGCGGCAGGGCCGTCCGGATCAAGATCGGCGATCAGCGCACCGCGCGCACGGTCCAGCCCGAAGGATTCGGCCAGGTCCTTGGAGACCGGCTGAATGACGACGCCCAGCCAGCCGCGATCCACGCGCCCATCGGTCTTGAGCTTGTCGGCGACATCCATCGCCACATTGATCGGAATCGCGAAGCTCACGCCCATGAAGCCGCCGGAGCGGGTATAGATCTGGGAGTTGATGCCCACCACATCGCCATCGAGATCGAACAGCGGCCCACCGGAGTTGCCCGGATTGATCGCCACATCCGTCTGGATGAACGGCACATAGGCGTCCGACGGCAGGGTGCGATCGATGGCGCTGACGATACCGGCGGTGACGGAATGATCGAAGCCGAACGGTGAGCCGATCGCGGCCACCCATTCGCCGACTTCCAGCGCATCACTGTCGCCCATCGGCAAGGTCGGCAGGTCTTCCGACTTGACCTTGAGCAGCGCGATATCGGTCTTCTTGTCCTCACCGACCACCTGCGCCTTGAGTTCGCGACGGTCGTTGAGGCGCACCATCACCTCATCGGCACCGTCAATGACATGGGCATTGGTCATGATGTAGCCATCATCGGAGATGATGAAGCCAGACCCGAGACTGGAGCGCTTCTCGACGCCCCCGCGGCCCGGGCCAGGCAGCTGATCACCGAAGAAGCGCTTGAAGAATTCGGGCATCTCTTCGCCATTGGGCCCTCGGAACACCGGCCCCGAGCTGCGCTGGATCTCGGTGGTGGTCGCGATATTGACCACCGCGGGCGCCGAGTCCTTGACCAGCTGGGTGAAGTCGGGCAATTCACGAGCCTGAACCAGCTGGGAGCCCATCAGGGCAGCCATGGCCAAGGCAGGTACCATCAGGCGGGAAAGGGATTTCATCAGTGCGGCTCCTGGTACGTCCTGTCATCACTTGTTATCAGGCGTGCAATCACGCAACTACTGACGATGGCAGCGTCACATCGCTGGCGGCGTCCTTCTCATTGACGTCGAAGCGTCGTTGAAGTTCAGCGATTGGTGCCGCGCTGGACGCAACCATGCGTCGCCAACATCCGACAGGTGCCGATGCCAGCCCGATGCAGACTGACGACGCCACCTGCCGACTACGCAAGTCACTCCCCGATCTGCCGAGAGAGTCGACTACCGCTAACACTTGAGCACGTCATCACTTGAGCACGTCATCACTTGAGCACGACGACTACAGCGCCTTGATCGCCATCGCGTCCATGCCGAGACGACGCATCAAGCGCGGCCGGTAGAGTGCCTGCCGCTCAGGACGCGCGGCATGCCAGCGCACGGCCATCAGGCCCGCCGCCAACGAGAGCGCGAAGCCCAACGGCACCGCCAGGGTGCCAGCGCCCGCCAGCTGCTCGGCCACGATCCCCCCCAGCATGCCGCTGACCAGCGGCAGGCCATACAGCAGGCCCGCACTGCGCAGAAACGCCGACTCATCGATGCCGATCACCACCCGCTCGCCCACCATCGGCAAGTCTTCGCCTGCCGGCACATGGATCAGCACGCGATGCGGCTTGCGACGCGAAAACTGGCTCAACAGGCCGCTGCCACAGCTACTGCGCGCATTGCAGGCACCACAGGTGGAGCGACGCTGGGTCTCGACCCAGACGCCTTCCTTGCCATGCCCCGTGACCTGCCCCTCTTCCTGCATCATCCTGCTGACTCCTGCAAAAACTCGCCGCGCACTGGCGACACATACGCGTAGAATAGCGTCATTCACGGCGGCACTTCACGCGCCTCAGGCCCGATAAGCGCCCACGATACCATCAACAGGAGCCCGCATGAGCGACGCACCCCCATCCACTTCCCGCCTGGACCCGCTGCACGGCGTCACCCTCAAGGCACTGCTGACCTGGCTGGTGGACCACTACGGCTTCGAGACCCTGGGCGAGCTGATTCCCATCAACTGCTTCCTCAGCGACCCGAGCATCAACTCGAGCCTCAAGTTTCTGCGCCGCACGCCCTGGGCACGCGCCAAGGTCGAGACACTCTACATCCAGACGGCAGATCGCTATCTGCATGACTGAGGCCGAGCGTGGTCACACCGGCAAGTGACGACGCTGGCCGGGCGCGACCAGGTCATGTGGGCGCAACCAGGATATACAGACAAGAAAAGAGGGGCAGCCATTGGCTGCCCCTCTTTTCTTGTCCATCCATGCTGCTTTCATCTGCCTTGGCAGCGACGCCAGCGCAAGCCAGTCATCCAGCGAATATTACTGGGCAACATCCTGCAGGCTGATCCACTCACTGCGCTCCGGCACCGGGCCGCGCGAGGAATGCTGGCTCAGGTAGGCCTCGAGCAGACGCCGCTGGGCGAGATCCGCCGCGGCGACATTGCTGGACGACATGCCGGAATCGTAGCTGCTACTTTGCGGCGCCATGAACATCGGGCGTGAGCTGGAGGGCGTCACGCCGACCTGCATCAAGCCGCTGTTGGCACCGGGCTGTACCCACTGAGACGCCTCGGCATTCACTGACGGCTGGCTGACCTGACGCACGGTGCCGCCCTGGATGGCTGAACCGCCCTGGTTGACGGAAGAACCGCTGGCAAGCTCTGCACCGCTGTTCACGCCGCCGGGCACCCCATTGTCACCGCCATTGAAGACCTGCACGCCGGTGATCACCATCACCGCGACGCCTGCCGCGATGGCCGCGGAACCGGCAAAGGAGAACAGGCTGCGACGCTCGGCCACGGGCGGTGCACTCGCGGGAGCCTCGCGGGAGATCAGCTCGACCTCGGCGCTGACCGCCGACGCGATATCCAGAGTGAAGGTGCTTTCACGCTCACGATGCATGGCACTGCGCGCCAGGTGATAGCGGCGCCAGGTGTCTGCAGCCTCAGGAGACTCATCGAGCCCCTTGAGGACACGACGCAGATCCAGCTCGTCACCCTCCGCATCCATCAGCGCGGACAGCGACTCCTTCACGGATTCGGTGGTCTTCAGATTCATGCGTAAATACCCTCACACTCGTCAGATTGAACGACGACTTCAATCTGCACTCCTGGCAACAAATGGCGTCATTCACCATGGCGGCTGATGGCCCGAGCGGGCCAACGGCAAACAGCGTTACTGCGCCGTGGAAGAGGGGCTTTCGTGCCCTACCCCTCACCACTCAACTTTCCAGCGCTCATGCACGCAGTCGCTGAGCTACATGACTACTGAACAGTAAGAACACGCGCCGCACGGATTGTTCCGCCATTCGTTCAGAAAACATTCACTTTAGCTGCAAGATTTCGCCAAGCCACTGAGTTGATTGAATTTAACCAACAAAATTTTTGTGGCTCTTCTCTCACAGGGGCGACGCAGAACAGCGACGTCACTCGACGGCAGACACCGCCGAGGCGGGACTGACCAGCCCCTGGATCGCCTTGTCGACCGCTTCACGTGCACGGAAGATACGCGAACGCACCGTGCCCACCGGGCACTGCATCACCTCGGCGATATCCTCATAGGACAGGCCATCGAATTCGCGCAGCGTGATGGCGGTGCGCAGGTCTTCAGGCAGCTTCTCGATGGCCTCGAAGACGACCTTCTCCAGCTCATCGCGCGCCATGGCGGCTTCCGGCGTCTCGATGTCCGACAGGCGACCGGATTGATCGACCACCTCGGCATCGCCGATATCCATGTCGGTGCCCGGCGGACGACGGCCCCGCGAGACCAGATGATTCTTGGCCGTATTGATGGCGATCCGGTACATCCAGGTATAGAAGGCGCTCTCGGCCCGGAAGTTGGGCAACGCACGATAGGCCTTGATGAAGGCTTCCTGGGCGACATCCTGCACTTCTGAATGATCGTGTACGTAACGGCTGATCAGGCCGAGAATCTTGTGCTGATATTTCCTGACCAGCAGATCGAAGGCGCGGTTATCCCCTTTCTGGGCGCGCTCGACCAACTGCTGGTCCGTTTCATTGACACTCATTCACTCGCTCCCTCCGCGGGAGTGGAGGCACCGCTTGCGGACTCCACATCAGGAATCCCCGGGGCATCAGCACCTGACAGGAATTGCGACTCGCGCATGCGTTATCCGGCCCCTTTGATATTCGTTGTGATGGATGCGATGCCTGGCGCGGGGCGAAAAAGCGCCCGGCGGCCCGCTGACGCGACCAAAATCAACGCACAGTGTTCCTGTTTATCATTTGTACGGCAAGACGCCATGCCGTCAAAGCCTCAGGTTTTGCGTGTTCACTCCCGTCATGACAGCGTTTGGCGACGCTGACACGTCAAAGCGTAACGATTTCTTTACGATTTACGCTTATCTTGAGTCACACGAGCCTCAAGTCAGCGCCAGCCAGCTTGACAGTTGATTAAATTTGACCCAAGGGCGCTGACAAGCCGGCATGCAGCAGATACCATGGACATCATTCAGTACGCACAACACGGATGGCGGGCGCGAAGACGCCCGTCTGACTCTGCTAGCAGCCATGCAGACCGCACACCGCTCAGGACACTGTCATGTCAGAACAACACGTCAACAACCTCAACGTCCTGTCACAGGACGTGCTGATCACCCCCGAAGCGCTCAAGCAGGACATCCCGCTGACCGCCAAGGCCGAAGAGACCGTCATCGAAGGCCGTCGCACCATCCAGCGCATTCTGGACGGTGAAGACCCGCGCCTGCTGGTCGTGGTCGGCCCCTGCTCCATCCATGACCTGGACGCCGCCCGTGACTACGCGCGCCGCCTGAAGGTGCTGGCCGAGGAAGTGAAGGACAGCCTCTACATCGTGATGCGCGTCTACTTCGAGAAGCCGCGTACCACCGTCGGCTGGAAAGGCCTGATCAACGACCCGCACCTCAATGACACCTTCGAGATCGAGGAAGGCCTGCACATCGCGCGCGGCCTGCTGGTCGAACTGGCCGAGATGGGCCTGCCGCTGGCCACCGAAGCCCTCGACCCGATCTCCCCGCAGTACCTGCAGGACTGCATCAGCTGGTCCGCCATCGGCGCCCGTACCACCGAATCCCAGACCCACCGCGAGATGGCCTCTGGCCTGTCGTGCCCGGTCGGCTTCAAGAACGGCACCGACGGCTCGCTGGATGTCGCCGTCAATGCCCTGCAGTCCGTGTCTCACGGCCACAACTTCCTGGGCATCAACCAGGCCGGTCAGGTCGCGATCATCCGCACGCGTGGCAACGCCTACGGCCACGTCGTGCTGCGTGGCGGCAACGGCAAGCCGAACTACGACAGCGTCAGCGTCGCGCTGGCCGAGCAGGAACTGGCCAAGGCCGGCGTCACCGCCAACCTGATGGTCGACTGCTCCCACGCCAACTCCAACAAGGACCCGGGCCTGCAGCCGCTGGTGCTGGAGAACGTCACCCAGCAGATCCTCGAGGGCAATCGCTCCATCATGGGTCTGATGGTCGAGTCGCACATCAACTGGGGCGCGCAGAAGATCAATGCCGACCGCAGCAAGATGGAATACGGCGTCTCCATCACCGATGCCTGCATCGACTGGGCCACCACCGAAGACACCTTCAAGACCATGGACGCCAAGCTCAAGGACGCGCTGCGCGCCCGCCTCGAGCAGCCTGCCGAAGCCTGAGCC
>NZ_CFDJES010000084.1:0-3663 GCF_983723665.1 Cobetia sp.
GGCCGACGCAGTGCCGGTCATCACGCTGGCTGACAAGGAAGTGACCGAGGCCACGGGTGAGACGGTCACTGACACCTTCGAGGTGGCAGCGGATGCCGGCATCGCCAGCGTCACCATCAATGGCACGGACATCACTTCGGCGTCAGTGGATAACCCCATCGTGATTCCGGGTGCGACTGATGACGAAGGCACGCTGACCATCACGGGCTACGATGCCGGCACCGTGTCCTACACCTATGTGGAGGATGGCACGGCTGCGGATCACTCGGCTGGCGACGATAGCGTGTTCGACAACTACGCCGTGGTCGTCACTGACCTGGCCGGGCAGAGCACCAGCGACAGCCTTGACGTCAAGATTCTGGATACCGCGCCGACGGCCAAGCCGGATGAGCGCGATATTGATGAAGATGCGACGGACGAGCTCACGGGCAACGTGATTGATGGTGCCAGTGACAATGAGGACATCCTGGGTGCAGATGCGCCGTTCATGGTCTGCAAACTGAACGATACCGGAATTGCTGACGGCGGCAGTGCCACGGTCACGGGTGACTACGGCACGCTGACGCTCAACAGCGACGGCAGCTATACCTACGTTCTGGATACCACCAAGACGCAGTCTCTGGCAGAGGGTGAACCGGCGGAAGACGTCTTCACCTATGTGCTGGAAGACAGCGATGGCGATTATTCCAGCACCACGCTGACCATCAATATCACCGGCTCGGCCGACGCAGCGCCGGTCATCACGCTGGCTGACAAGGAAGTGACCGAGGCCACGGGTGAGACGGTCACTGACACCTTCGAGGTGGCAGCGGATGCCGGCATCGCCAGCGTCACCATCAATGGCACGGACATCACTTCGGCGTCAGTGGATAACCCCATCGTGATTCCGGGTGCGACTGATGACGAAGGCACGCTGACCATCACGGGCTACGATGCCGGCACCGTGTCCTACACCTATGTGGAGGATGGCACGGCTGCGGATCACTCGGCTGGCGACGATAGCGTGTTCGACAACTACGCCGTGGTCGTCACTGACCTGGCCGGGCAGAGCACCAGCGACAGCCTTGACGTCAAGATTCTGGATACCGCGCCTGTCGCCAATGACGACACCTACACCATTCGCGAAGATGATACGTCTCCGGATGGTGAGCCGGTGATCAACACCAATGTCATTTTCAGTGTTGTCGGCGGCGGACAGGATGAGCTAGGCGCTGATGGCGTGACCATCACGCATCTGGATGGCATTTCACTGGCAGACAATGAGGGTAGCGTTACGGTCGATGGCAGCTACGGCAGCTTGACCATCAATACCGATGGCACCTTCAGTTATGACCTTGATGATGCGCGCGCTCAGGCACTGGGTGCCGGTGACCTCGTCAAGGAAGTATTCGAGTACACCATCCTGGATGCGGATGGTGACTCGGATACCGCCGACATCACCATCAATGTCCAGGGCTTGAATGACAAGCCGGTGGCCTATGACGACGGTCCGATCGTGGTCGAGGAAGATACTCCGGTCAGCGGCAACGTCCTGAACAACGACGTCGACGCCGATGGTGATGAGTTGAGCGTCGTCAGCTTCACTGTTGACGGGGTTACGTACGACCCGGGCAAGACAGCGGATCTTGGCGAAGTCGGCACACTTCTGATCAATGCTGACGGTACCTTCACCTTCACGCTCGGTGAGAATTACAACGGTCCGGTACCCGACACCACTTATGTGATCACGGATGGCACCGAGTTCGATGAAGCCATTCTCAGCTTCGAGGACGTCGCAGCGATTGATGACCCTGTCGTCATCAGTGCCGATGATGGCGCTGTTGCCGAAGATGGTGTGACGGAAGCTTCAGGTACGCTGACCGCGACCGATGTCGATAGTGATGCGCCGAAGTTCACGCCGGCCACTGACGACAGCGGTCTCTACGGTACCTTCGTCGTCGATGCTGACGGCAACTGGACCTATACGCTGGATAACGACACTGCCGCTGTGCAGGGGCTGACATCTGCCGACACGATCAATGAGCAGTACATCGTGCAGCTCAGCGATGGCTCCAGCACGACAGTGGATATCGTCATCAAGGGGACTGATGATGCGCTGCCGATCATCAGTTCACTGGAAGACCAGTCCGTCACCGAAGCGACCGGAAGCACGCTTACCAATACCTTTACCGTGTCAGCTGCAGCAGGTATCGCGGCAGTGACGATTGCTGGCGTGGATATCACGGATGCCAGCACCACACCGGTAGTGATCCCCAACCCAGATGGTGAAGGCACGCTGACCATTACGGGCTACGACGCCGACAGCGGTGAGGTCACCTACACCTATGTGGAAGATGGCACAGCGGCTGATCACACAGATGGCGATGACAGCGTCGTCGATGGTTTCACCGTCGTGGTAACGGATCTTGCCGGTCAGAGCACCACATCCAGTCTGGATGTCACCGTTCTGGACACCGCGCCGGTAGCCAACGCTGATACGCGCAGCATTGGCGAGAATCGCACTTCTGCCATCACCGGCAATGTCGTGGAGGGCACATCGGCGACTGCCGATACTCTGGGTGCCGATGCGGTAACCGTGACTGCCGTCATCGCCGGAACGGAGACTGCTCCGGTGAGCGATGGCGCGGCGGCCGTGATCACGGGTGAGCACGGCGAGCTGACCCTGGCGGCGGATGGCTCCTACAGCTATCAGTCAGCACGCGACGACCTGCAGTACCTGGCGGCCGGTGAGTCGGTCACGGACGTCTATACCTACGTGATCACGGATGCTGACGGTGATACTGCCACTACCACGCTGACCATCACCATCAAAGGTAGCAACGATGCGCCGGAGATAAGTGTCAGCAGTGGCGACAGTGCCGCCGCCAGCCTGACGGAGACGGATTCACCGCTGAGTGCCAGCGGGACTCTGTCGGTGGATGACGTGGATCTCAGCAATAGCGTGACGCCGAGCGTCACCGGCGTCTCCAGTGATGGCGATACCGGTACGCTGGTCAACGATGACCTGCTTGCGCTGCTGGGTGTGGATACTGGGGCCATCATCGATGACGAGAGCACTGAAGGTACGCTCAACTGGTCCTTCGACAGCAGCGCTGCCGGGGAAAGCTTCGACTACCTGTCTGCAGGCGAGTCGCTGGTCCTGACCTACACCGTCACTGTCACGGATACGGCGGGAGCGACAGCTACCCAGGATGTCACCATTACCATTCAGGGGACGAATGATGCCCCGGTGGTGACTGCGACTGAAGGCCGCGTCAGCGAAGAAGGACTCGAAGGCGGTATCGCCGACAGCGATGCGGCTGATGGCTTTACGGATACCACCGATGCCACCACCGTCACCGGTACGGTTTCCGTCACGGATGTCGACAGTGACAGCGTGTCGCTGGTATTGACGGCTCCTGCCGCGGCCATCACCTCCGGTGGCAGTGCGGTGACCTGGTCCGGCAGCGGCACCCAGTCAATGGTGGCAACCGATGCTGATGGCAATGAAGTCGCGACGGTGACCATCGATGACAGCGGCGCTTATACCTTCACTCTGAGTCAGGCGGTCGATCACTCGGGTGATGGTGAAGATGTCCTGTCTCTGGACTTCGGTGTGCTCGCAACGGATAGCGAAGGCGCCAGCTCCACCGGCACGCTGACCATCGGCATCGAGGATGATGC
>NZ_CFDJES010000084.1:3763-13379 GCF_983723665.1 Cobetia sp.
ATAGCGAAGGCGCCAGCTCCACCGGCACGCTGACCATCGGCATCGAGGATGATGCACCCGAGCAGCAGGAAGCGCAGAGCTTCTCGTCCACCCTGGTGGATACCAATGTCACAATAATGCTGGATATCTCGGGTTCAATGAGTACGAGTGATGGAGTTGACAATAGCACTCGTCTTCAGAGTGCTATTAATTCGGTCAAGGTGCTTCTAGATTCTTACGATGATTTCGGTGACGTGATGGTCAACCTTGTTGTCTTCCAATCTTACGCATCGTATGCGCCTGGCTGGGTGACGGTCGAAAGAGCTTCATTGTTATTGGATACATTGGAAGCCGGTGGTGCTACCAATTATGATTCTGCTCTTGATACGGCAATGTGGAATTTTAATGCAGATGGTGCTCTTGAATCGGCACAGAATGTGTCTTATTTCTTCTCCGATGGCATACCTAATCGTCCTTCTGGAAGTGCTGGGATTTCAGCTGGTGAAGAAGTCGAATGGCAACAATTTTTGATCGATAATTCAATTAAGTCTTACTCAATTGGTTTGGGAGGGTCTGTCAATGAGAGCAATCTTGATCCTATTGCCTATGATGGCTCTGCTGTTGAGAACCTAGACAGTACCGTCGTCACCAGTTTCTCGGACCTCGATGATAGTCTGGCCGCGACCGTGCAATCGCCTGTCAGTGGTCAGCTTGTCTCGGGCAGCTCCGTGGATGGCAGTCTGCTGGGAGCGGATGGCGGTTATCTGCAATCGGTCACCGTGGATGGCACGACCTACAGTTATGATCCGGTTACCAACACCGTGTCTGCTACGGGGTCGGACAACAGCAGCTACGATGCGGACAGCCTGGAGTTGATCATCTCGACAGACCTGGGTGGCAGCATGCTGTTCAATCTGGGGAGCGGTGACTTCACCTACACGCCCCCGGATAACGTCAGCGAGCGCTCCACGGACAGCTTCGATTACGTGACGGTCGACAATGACGGGGATACCAACGCCTCAAGTGTCAGTATCGATGTCGACAAGCTGGCCGTGGTCATCGGCACCGATGGCAACGACACCCTGACGGGCGATGGCGATGGACCGTTCTATGCGGACTATCTGGTTGGCCAGGGTGGCAATGACACCCTGAGCGGTGGCGAGGGCAGTGATCGTCTGGAAGGCGGCAGTGGCAACGATACGCTGAGAGGCGGCACCGGCAACGATATCCTCTCTGGTGGTGAGGGCGATGATCTTCTGGTCGGAGGTGCCGGCAATGACATCCTGACTGGCGGCGATGGTGCCGACACCTTCCAGTGGCTGAGCGGTCATGACATCAACAGCGAAGGCGGCATGGCGACGGATACCATCACCGACTTCAGTGTCGCGGATGGCGATGTCATCGATCTGTCCGATCTGCTTCAGTCCAACGATGATGCCGATACGCTCTCGAGCTTCCTGCACTTCGAGTCAGACGGAGAAGGTGGCACCAATATCGAGATCAGTGTCGACGGATCCGACGGCAGCAATATCACGCAAGAGATCAATCTGCAGGATGTCGACCTGACATCAGGTGGCGACACGGATACGCAGATCATTCAATCTCTGCTCGACAGCAACAGTCTCAAGACGAACGTTGACGGCTGAATCGATGTGATAGGGGAGATGGCTTAGGCTGTCTCCCCTTGCTGTATTAGACTTTGCCGTAGAGACATCTGCGAAGTGCCCTACTAAGGAGGACAGGTTGAGCGATCAACCCACGCCATTAAGACCGGAGCCTGTTGGCGAGAGGGAGGGCGACCCCCTTCTCAATGCGCTGGTCTTCATGGCGCGTTACCACGGCAATCCCAGATCTGCAGCAGTGCTGGTCGATGGTCTTCCCATGGAGGAAGGCCGTCTTCCCCTGGCGCTTGTCAGTCGTGCTGCGGCACGTGCCAATCTGAGTGCCAAACTGGTCAACCAGCAGATCACGGCCATCAGCGACATGCTGATGCCGTGCATTCTCATACTCAAGGAAGAGCGTGCTGTCGTCTTGCTGGAGGTCGACAACGACGCAGGCAAGGCCAGGATTCATCAGCCTGAGGCCGATGGTGATGAGCTGGTCGACATCGAGTCTCTGGCTGAGCGTCATGATGGGCGTGTCGTCTATCTCAAGCAGGAGCACCGCTTTGATGAACGCGCACCGGAAACGCTCAAGCAGAGTGGTGGCCATTGGTTCTGGTCAACGCTGAAGCTGTCGCGGCCGATCTATCGTGACGTGATTCTGGCGTCGATATTGATCAACCTGTTTGCCGTGGCATCGCCACTGTTCGTGATGAACGCCTATGACAAGGTCGTGCCCAATCTGGCCTTCAACACGCTGTGGGTCTTGGCGACGGGTATGGCGATCATCATGGTGTTCGACTTCGTGATGCGCCAGACACGTGCCTACTTCATGGACACGGCCGGCAAGAAGTCCGAGGTGTTGCTGACCTCGAAGCTCTTCTCCAAGACCATGAACCTGCGGATGGAAGCGCGTCCCGGCTCTGTCGGTGGCTATGTGAAGCACCTGCAGGAGTTTGATTCGATTCGCGAGTTCTTTACCTCCGCGACCCTGACCACCCTGGTCGATCTGCCGTTTGCCCTGCTGTTCCTGCTGGTGATCTGGATCGTGGCGGGGCCATTGGTTCTGGTGCCCTTCGCCGCGCTCGTGATCCTGCTTATCTACAGTCTGGCGATCCAGAAACCGCTACGCAGCAGTATCGAGCAGGGGTCGCGCTTGGCGACGGAACGCAATGCGCGCCTTGTCGAAGCGGTCTCCGGCCTCGAGAGCCTCAAGCTGGCCAATGCTCAGGGCGAAACCCAGCGTCGATATGAACGCGCCGTCGGGCAGATCGCGCATTGGGGGGTGAAAAGCCGCAACCTGACGACCTCTGTCAGCTCGCTGAGCATGTCGCTGACACAGGCCACCACGGTGGCGCTGGTCGTGTTCGGGGTCTATCTGATCGCGGATGCACGCCTGTCTGTCGGTGGCTTGATCGCCGCGGTCATGCTGTCCGGGCGTGCGTTGCAGCCGCTGGGGCAGTTGGCGTTGCTGATCACGCGCATCGGCCAGACTCGCAGTGCCATGAGTGCGCTTGAGCAGATCATGGCATTGCCGGAAGAGTCGGAAGATCGTCGTTACGTTCACCGCGAGCACCTGCAGATGCGCATCGAATTCGACCGCGTCGGCTTTGCCTATGCGCCGAATACGCCACCTGCCGTGTCGGATATCTCACTGACCATCAATCCAGGTGAGAGGATCGCGATCATTGGGCGTATCGGTGCTGGCAAGAGTACCTTGCAACGTCTTGTCTCTGGCCTGTATCGCGCCACGGCGGGCAGCGTTCGAATCGATGGGCTGGATCTCAATCAGCTGCATCCCGCCGACGTACGTCGGCATATCGGTCATGCGGGCCAGGACAGTTCACTGTTCTTCGGCTCCATTCGCGACAACATCACCCTCGGCCAACCACACGCCAGTGACGTACAGATCGACCTCGCGGCTGATGCCTCCGGTGTGACCGAATTCACTCGTCATCACCCTGAAGGTCTGGACCGTCAGGTAGGTGAAGGTGGGCGCATGCTCTCCAGCGGTCAGCGTCAGACGGTCTTGCTGGCCCGCGCACTCTTGATGCGTCCCCCGCTCTTGCTGCTTGATGAGCCCGGGTCGCACATGGATAACCGCGCCGAGCTGCGCCTGCGCAGAATGCTCAAGTCCCTGCCACGCAGCCAGACGCTGCTGCTGGTCACCCACAAGAGCAGCATGCTCGACGTGGTAGACCGCGTCATCGTCATGGAAGGGGGGCGCATCGTCGCCGATGGGCCCAAGCAGCAGGTGCTGAGCGCCCTGAATGAAGGCCGTGTCGCCGGGCGCAAGCAGGAGGTGAATCGTGGCTAAGGCACCGATTGAGCAGCGTGACCTTCACCATCTCGACGATGTCAGTTCGGCCGTGTTGCTGGCGACTCCCTGGAAGTCGCGCATCCTGATCTGGATGGTGCTCGCATTCGTGGTCATCTTCGTCATCTGGGCCAGTCAGGCGAGTCTGGAGGTCGTCACGCGCGGGTCCGGCAAGGTCGTGCCCTCGACGCATCTTCAGGTCGTCCAGAACCTGGAAGGCGGTATCGTGCGCGAGATCTATATCAAGGAAGGTCAGGTCGTCTCGGCGGGGGAGCCACTGCTGCGCATCGATGACACCAGTGCAGGTTCCGATCTGCGCGAGCGTGTCTCGACCCTCGATGGCCTGCAGGCCACCATCATGCAGTACGACACCGAGCTTGATTCCATCGAGGTCAACGCCTCCGCGGATGCCTGGAAGGATCAGGTGAGCGTGAAGAATATCGAGTTGCCCTTCGACGAAGAATTCAAGGCGCGCAGTCCCGCTCTGGTGTCGCGTGCGATGACGGCGTATCGCACGCATCTGAATCAGCTCAACAGTGGCCTCAATGGCGCGCGTGAACAGATTCTGCAGAAGGAGCAGGAGTTGCGTGAGTTGAGATCGCGCATCAACAGTCTCGAGCGCAGTTATCAACTGTCACGTCGCGAGCTCGGCATGACGGCCCCGCTGGTGCGTGAAGGCGTGGTCTCTCAGGTGGACCTTCTCAAGATCCAGCGTGAGGTCAACGACCTGCGGGGTGATCTTGAATCGGCGCGCCTGGCCGTGCCGGGCAAGCAATCGGAGCTGGATGAGGCCATCTCGAATCGGGTCGGCGTCGCGCAGGAATTCCGCTCACGTGCCGCGGAAGAGCTCGCCAAGACCCAGGCGGATCTGGGTCGCTTGCGTGAGGGGCGCACCAGTCTTCAGGACCGACTCGATCGTACTTTGGTGACCTCTCCGGTTCAGGGCGCCATCAAGACGCTGAATATCAATACCATAGGCGGCGTCATCGAGCCCGGGGAAGACCTGATGGAGATCGTTCCCATCGAGGACCAGCTGCTGGTTCAGGCGCGAGTCGCTCCCAAGGACATCGGCTTCCTGAGAATCGGACAGCCGGCCGTCGTCAAGTTATCTGCCTACGACTTCACCATCTACGGTGGATTGGAAGGCAAGGTCGATCAGATCAGTGCGGATACTGTGCAGGATGAAGAAGGCAACAGTTTCTACGAGATCAAGGTGCTGACGGAGCAGAACCACCTTGGCAGTGACTCGGATCCGCTCACGATCATCCCGGGCATGCAGGCCAGTGTCGATGTGATCACTGGCAATCAGACCGTACTGCAATATCTGATGAAGCCGATTCTGCGCGCCAGGCAAGGTGCCTTGCGTGAACGTTGATCAAGGATTTGATGGATTCGAGGGTAACTCATAATGAAAAAGACACTCTTGGCGTTGAGCATCGCCGCAGGGATGGGGTTTGGCGTTCAGGCTTCGGCTGCGACTCTTGAAGAGGCCGTATCCCGAGCGGTAATGGAAAACCCGCGCACGCGCGTTCAGGTTTCACGTCACATCCAGCGACTCGAAGAAGCGGAAACCCAGCGCGGGGCGTATCGCCCGACGGTGGATCTGACCGGTCGTCTGGGATATGGCAAGTTCGACTCGGAAGATGACGGCGTCAATGACGATGACGACTGGCACGATTACACGCGCCTTGATCTGACCATCCGTCAGCTGCTCTGGGACGGCAACACGACAATCGAGCGCATTCGCCAGGCCGAGACAGAGGCGGACTACCAGCGCCTGCAGGTCGCGGCCGAGGCCAATGACATCGCGCTGGATACGGCCGGTGCCTATCTGCAGGTCATGCGTGATGAGCTGATTTTCAAGTATGCACAAGCCAATCTCGAGGCTCACCGTCGTATCTCGAATGATATCGGGCGGCGTGCGGAATCCGGCCTTGGTGCGCGCAGTGACGTGCGTCAGGTGGATGGTCGTCTGGCCAATGCCGAAGCCAGCGTGCTGTCATCGATCAACAATCTCGAGGATTCCCGCTCTGCCTATCTGCGTCTGGTGGGCGAGATGCCGTCGGACCTCAGCATGCCGGGCATCGACACCAGCCTGCTCAGCGAGGATGTCGAGAGCGCCTACGTGCAGGCCAATCAGCGCAACCCGCTGTTGGCGGCAGCGCGGGTCTCCATTGATGCTGCCCGCCATGAAGTGAACGCCGAGAAGGGCGATAACTACCCCGAGTTCAGTCTCGAGGGCAATCGCACGCTGGACAATGATTATGATCAGGACAAGAGCAAGTCAGACGACTGGAGCGTCGAACTGGTCATGCGCTACAACCTGTATCGCGGTGGCCGTGATCAATCCGAGATCCGCGGTCGTCAGGCAGCGCTGGAAGCGGTCGAGCACGACAATGATCGCGTGATGCGCGATGTGCGTGACGAGATTCGTCTGGCATGGAATGCCCGCGAGAACCTCAAGCGTCAGATCGATTACCTGGAAAGTTATGTGCGTGCCGCGACCGATACCCGCGAGAGTTATCGCAAGCAATTCGATATCGGGCGCCGCACATTGCTGGACCTTCTGGATAGCGAGAGTGAGCTGTTCACCTCTCAGCAGAACCTGATTCGCGCCCGTTTTGATCTGGAAACCGCCAACTATCGCCTGCTGTCGGCGACCGGCGCTCTGCTGGATTCCATGAATGTTGCCGTCCCCGTCCAACAACAGGGCTAAGCCACCCACGGCGCTACCGCACCCTGGGTGCGCCGTTGCCATGCTGATGGTTGATGAGGAAATCAGATGAGTCTTTCGCGCCGCCTGTTTACCTTGATGTTGCTGGTATTGTTGGGGTTCTCCCTCGGTATCTTCTTCATCCAGGTCAACAACACCCGTGATGCATTGGCCGAACGACAACGCGTCGAACTCTCGAATCTCGCCCAGAGCCTGAGTCTCGCGCTGGTGCCACATGTAGAGCTTGGCGATGCCGCCAGTGCCGAAGCCCTGATACGTGCCACGGTGGATGGAGGCCATGTGCGCGATGCCAGGCTGGAGAGCGTGGCCATCGCGACACCCATCGCTTTCAATGTCGTGCGCGAGAGTCTGGCACCGCAGTGGTTTCGTGACCTGATTCCCATGCCGGTGGAATCGGCGAGCCGCGAGCTGCCGGGTGGCTGGGCGTCGCTGGGCACGATCAGCCTGACCGGCGAATCCGCCCAGGGCTATGACCAGCTCTGGCAGCTGGCCAAGCGTCTGGCGCTGTGGCTGTTGCTGGGCGGCCTGATCACGCTGCTGATTGCCTCATTGGTCATGCGCCGTCTGCTGCGCCCGCTGGAGCGCCTCTCGTCTCGCCTCAATGAGATGGAGACACAGCGCTTCGACGCGCCGCTGGAAGAGACCAGCGTGGCGGAGCTCAAGGGCATCACCTCGGCGGTCAATCGTCTTGGACAGCGCCTGCAGACCCAGTTCGAGGCTCAGGCCGCGCAGTTGGCGCGTCTGCAGCGCCAGGCGGAAGAAGACTCGGTATCGGGGCTTGGCAACCGCGGCTATTTGAATCGAGCGGTCGATGAGTGGCTGAGCGAGCCGATGGGTGGCAGCTTCGCGCTGCTGCGCGTGTCGCATATCGAGGTGGTGTATCGCGAGCAGGGCTACAAGGGGCGTGACGCCCTGGTGAAAGCCATCGCGCGCAAGCTGGAAGATCGCGAACTGGCGGGTGAGGCGATCATTGCCGCGCGTCTGGCCAATAGTGATTTCGGCCTGTTGCTGCCGGAAACCGACGAAACTCGGCTTCAGGAGTTTCTCACGCTATTGGCGGAGGATATCGACAACCTGCTGGATGCCAATCCGCTGGTGGATATTCCGCCGGAGAACTGTGCCATTGGCGCCGTTCGGCGTGAGCCGGGCATGCAGCGTACCCAGATATATGCCGTTGCAGATGCCACGCTTCGTCAGGCCATCGAGCAAGGGTCGGGCGTGGAGCTGGCCCCTGCGGGTGGGCGTGCGCGTCCGCGCGGCGAGTGGCGCGAGATCATCGAAAAGGCCCTGGATTCCCCCAAGGGACTCGATTTCGTCGCTCAGCCGGTGTTGCTCAATGATGGTGGCGAGCTCCACCGCGAGCTGTTTGCCCGTCTGCGCGATGGTGATGAACTGCATCGTGCGGGTGACTTCCTGCCCGTGATTCGCCATTTCCGCATGGGGGCGCAGTTCGATCTGCGCGCTCTGGAGTGGCTGGCGTCCTATATCGACCGGATTGAAGTGCCCAGGCTGGCGCTCAACCTGACCGAAGAAACCTTCGACGATGAAGCCAGTTATATTGGTTTGCTCAACTGGTTGGCGGCGCATCCGCGCCTGTGCAAGCGTCTGGATATCGAGGTGTCCGAAAGCATCGCCCTCAGGCATCAGGAGCGTATCAAGATGCTGTTCCGACATGCTCGCCGACTGGGGGCGCGGGGTGGCATCGACCGCTTCGCCCGAGAGCTGAAGGAGCTCAGCTATCTGTCGGCGCTGCGGCCTGATTACGTCAAGATCGACCAGGCGTTCTTCAAGCGCGAAGATGTCGACACCGAGCTGTTGCAGAGTCTGTGCATGACCGCGCATCAGGTCGAGTCGCAGGTCATCGTGACCCGCGTCGAGTCCGAGGCGGATCAGGAGCGGGCGATGTCGTTGGGCGCAGATGGCTATCAGGGCTTCGTGTCACCGGCAGTCGATGTCATGGCAAGGCTCGCCAATCCAGCAGAAGATATGCCTCGCTAAGTGACATTCAGGGTGCCTCGACATGAATCATCGCCGCTGGTGGGAGGGTCTTGCGGTCGGGGTGCTGCTGGCGTTGTCGCTCGGTGCGGGTCTGGCACAGGCGGTGGATTCCCGCCAGTTCATCCAGATCTACGGGACCGGTGGCTGGAATCGTGTGCAGCAATGGCAGCAACTGTTGCAGCGTCTGGAGGGCGCGCCGATCAGGCGTCAGTTGAGCGAAGTGAACGATTTCTTCAATCGTCTCAACTTCACCGATGACCTCAGCGTCTGGGGAGCGACCGATTACTGGGCGACGCCGCAGGAGTTTCTGGGGGCAGGGGCCGGTGATTGCGATGACTTCGCCATGGCCAAGTACCTGACCCTGCGCGAGCTTGGCGTACCGGAAGACCGCCTGCGTCTGCACTACGTCAAGGCGCTCAGCCTCAACCAGTTCCATATGGTCGTGACCTATCAGGGCGCCAATACGCGCAATCCTGATGTACTGGACAACCTGAACAGTTCCATCCTGCCGGCCAGTGAGCGCACGGACCTGCTGCCTATCTACAGTTTCAATGGCAGTGCGCTGTGGATGAGCAAACGTCTGGAAGGGGGCAAGCGCATCAGCGACAGCCGAGGCCTTTCAAGTCTGTCTGATTGGCAGAAGCGCCGCGCACAAGGGGTGCTGAGAGTGCCGCGTCACAAACGGCCATGAGCCTGGCGGCGAAAGCCCCCTCGAGGAATGGTGGTTGAGCCCTGCTCTAAGCACTACCAAGCACTACCAAGCACTACCAAGCACTACAGCACGACAAGACACCCCGTGGCCTTCCGGTCGCGGGGTGTCTTGCCATTCGGGCGTTGCAGGCCAGAGCCCTCGTCAGGCTTCCCCATGCAGGTTGCGGGCGGGGCGCTAGCGGGGCGTATTGCCGCGCAGGTGCAGGATCTCGAGCAGATTTCCGTAGCGATGGCGACTCGGCATCGTGGCCAGCCCCGAAAACAGCAGCCAGAACA
>NZ_CFDJES010000085.1:0-6337 GCF_983723665.1 Cobetia sp.
TATTCGGCGACGCGCTCGCCGGTCAGCCAGAAGTTGAGATAGTCATGCGGCAGCAGGATGCTGGCGATGCGCTGGTAGCGCTCGGGATGCTGCTCACGCAGCCAGGCGAGCTTGGAGGCGGTGTAACCGGTCTGCAGCACCAGGCCGAGCGTCTCCAGACAGCCCGCCTCACCTCCCAGCGCCGCGATCAGTGCGGCATTGTGCTCGCTGGTCTCGGTGTCACACCACAGCTTGGCCGGATGGAGCGGCACACCGGCCGCATCCAGCACCACCATGCCATGCTGCTGACCGGACACTCCGATCGCCGCGATGCGCTGCGGGTCCAGCCGCGAGTCGGCCAGTGCATCAGCGAAGGCGCCCTCAAGCGCCGCCACCCAGTCCTGCGGATCCTGCTCGCGGCGTCCGTTGGCACCTTCCTGCAGCGCATGACTGCGCTGGCCCTGGGCCACGATGCTGCCGCAGGCCGGATCGACGATCACCACCTTGGTACTCTGAGTCCCACAATCAACGCCTACCCACATGGGGCTCTCCCTGCCATCCGTCATTCAGCTGTCTTCCCCATCGGGGCCGATGGGGGCATTCGCGAGGCGCCAACGCCAGTCAGCGTTGAGCGAGTCCTGCTTGATCAGGTGCGCGTTGAGCATGTCCTTGTGATGGGTGCGCTCGTGGGCACCGCGGGCATCCTGGCCCATCTCGCGCCAGCGATGCAACAGACGCGGCACCAGCACCTCATCCTCGATATCCAGAAAGATGCTGATGTCGAACAAGCCGAGCAGCGCGTCCCAGGGCGCGTGGCGCAGCAGCAGATAGTTGCCCTCGACCAGCACGATGCGATGGTGAGTCTCGACCACGCGGCCACCGGCACGTGCCAGGTCCAGCGGGCGATCGAAGACCGGCACGGCAACCGGGCCATCATCGGCGCGCACCCTGACGAGATCATGATAGAGCCCGCGCGCATCGAAGGTCTCCGGTGCGCCCTTGACGTAGAGCAGGCCCTGCGGCGCCAGCACGGCGTTGTCGTAGTGATAGCCATCCATCGGCACCACCACGGCGATGCCGGGTTCCAGCGCATTGAGGGTCTCGCACAGGGATTCCGACAACGTCGACTTGCCAGCCGCCGGCGGGCCGGCGAGGGCCACGATGGTACGTGTGCGCTGACTGGAGGCGTGCTCCGCCAGCACACGGCTGGCCATGTCGTCCAACGAGGGCGACATGTGGGCCAGGCGAGAATCGGGTAAAGATGTCACGTGACTACCTCATTCATGGATGCGCACCCTTGCAGCGGGACGGAAGGTGTCTCTCATCCTTAGCTCATCCAGTTGCCACCGTCGACATTGAGTGTCTGGGCGACGACGAAATCGCTGTCTTCACAGGCCAGAAATACCGCGGCGCCGGCGTGGTCATCCGGAAGCCCCATGCGTCCATAGGGTACCGCCTCACCGACCAGACGTTTCTTCTCGCCCAGCGGGCGCTGTTCATGATGGGCGAACAGCGCATCGACCTGATCCCACATCGGCGTGTCGACCACGCCCGGCGCGATGCCATTGACATTGATGCCATGGCGGATGAGATCAAGCCCGCAGGACTGGGTCAGGCTGATCACGGCAGCCTTGGAGGCACAATAGGCGCTGACCAGCGCCTCGCCGCGTCGTCCGGCCTGCGAGGCCATGTTGATGATCTTGCCGCCCTGCCCGCGCTCGACCATCGTTCTGGCCACCGCCTGCAGAGTGAAGAACAGGCCCTCGACATTGACCGCCAGCTGGTGGCGCAGCATGCCCTCGCTGACCTCCAGCACCGGCGCCATGGCGAAGACGGCGGCATTGTTGACCAGGATATCGATCGGCCCCAATTGTGCCTGCACGCATTCCAGCATGCTCTGACGCGAGACGCTCGACGTCACGTCCAGCGTCACCGCCAGGACGCGTGCCTGTGGCCCGGCCTGCTCGCGCAGCTGCTGGGCGGCGCGCTCCGCCGCCTCGCCGTTGATGTCCGCCAGCGCCACATAGGCGCCTTCGGCGACATAGCGAGTGGCGATGGCCAGGCCGATACCGCCCGCAGCGCCGGTGACCACCGCCACCTTGCCGGCGAGTCGGGCGCTGCGCGGCGAGGTCAACGGCTCACTATTATTGGCCGACTCGGATAGCGTCTGCATGTTGTCACCCCCTGACGGTGCTCATGTGGCGCTCAGGTCGCTGGCCTGACCGATACGCAGCTGACTGATCAGACCACTGACCTCCTCCATGCTCGCACGGCTCTGCCAGGCACCCGCCTCCAGCTGACGCTGGGCGTGGCCCGGCGGAATATGCCCGGCGCCGGTGAAGCCGATCACGCGCAGACCGGCCGCGACCGCCGCGCTGACGCCGGCGAGGCTATCCTCGATCACCACGCACTGCTGGACATCGCGCCCCAGCTGACGCAGCGCCAGCTGATAGACGTCCGGCGCGGGCTTGGGTCGCGCGACCTGCTCGGCCGTGAAGAGCGGCACCGAGCCCAGCCAGCGATCCAGACCGGTGGCGGCCAGCGAGGCGCGCACCCGCCGCTCGGCGCTGTTGGAGACGATCGCCACGGCCACGCCATTCGCCAGCAGCCCGCCAAGCAGTTCCGCCATGCCGGTGATGGGCGCAAGTTCCTTCGCCAGACGTGACTCGATGGCGTGGTCGATGCGCTCCATCGCCTGCGGCGGCAGGGTGTGAGCGCTCATGGCCTCCAGATGGCCAAGGATGGCCTCGGTGGTCATGCCCAGCGCCGCGCGCAGCTCAGCCTCGGTGTCGAGGTCCGGCAGCCATTCACCCAGCTGACGCGACAGCTCCTCCTCGGCCAGCACTTCGCTGTCCACCAGCACGCCGTCACAATCGAAGATCACCTGCTGCAAGGGTGTACTCATCTCATCATCCTCTCTGGCTTCCCGATTCGCGGCTGCGCGGTTCATGCGCGGGCTTCCTGTGCGGCGCTGGCACTGGACAGGGAATTGTCCTGACGCGTCAGGCTGGTCAGCGGGTGACGGTTGAGATTCTGCAGCGCCAGCCCTTCACGGGTGAAGAGGTGCGCACGCTCGGTATCGAAGCCGTAGCGGATGCTGTCACCCACGCGGCTGTTGACGTCGCCATCCGCCATCAGGATCCAGCCGCTGTCGGACTGCTCGTCGGACTTGAGGCCGCCGATCGGCGCATCGCCGGAACCATCCGGAGTCGCCAGGTACAGGGAGGTCACCCCGCCCAGACGCTCGATGACCTGAACCTGGCCGCTGAACGGGCCTTGCGCGTCGAGCATCAGGTGCTCGGGGCGCACGCCCAGCGTCAGGCTGTCGCCGACGATGACCGAGGCGCCATCTTCGGTCTGGCTCGCCACCGGAATCAGGCGCTCGCTGCCGTCGGGCAGGCGCACCGTGACACCCTCGCCGGCCACGCCAGTGACGGTGATGTCGAGGAAGTTCATCTTCGGCGAGCCGATGAAACCGGCCACGAAGCGGTTGCGCGGGTGATGGTAGAGCTCCATCGGCGAGCCGACCTGCTCGACCACGCCGCCCTGCAGCACGACGATCTTGTCGGCCATGGTCATGGCTTCGACCTGGTCGTGGGTCACGTAGATCATGGTCGCCTTGAGCTCGGCATGCAGGCGCGCCAGCTCGATGCGCATCTGCACACGCAGCGCGGCATCCAGGTTGGAGAGCGGCTCATCGAACAGGAAGATGCTCGGGTTGCGCACGATGGCGCGACCGATGGCGACACGCTGGCGCTGACCACCGGAGAGTGCCTTGGGCTTGCGGTCCAGCAGCGGCCCGAGCTGCAGCACCTCGGCGGCGGCGTTGACCTTCTCGGCACGCTCTTCCTTGGAGACGCCGGCGAGCTTGAGGCTGAAGCCCATGTTCTCGCCCACCGTCATGTGCGGATAGAGCGCGTAGCTCTGGAACACCATCGCCAGGCCGCGCTCGGCCGGGCCGATATCGTTCATACGCTTGCCATCGATCAGGATGTCACCGGAGGTCGCGTTCTCGAGACCGGCGATCATGCGCATCAGCGTGGACTTGCCGCAACCGGACGGGCCGACGAAGACCACGAATTCCTGGTCCTTCACTTCCAGATCGACTCCCTTGATGACCTGGGTGGTGGAGGCGCTGGCGCCGCTGCCAGAGGTGAATTCCTTGACGATGTTCTTGAGCGTGAGTGTGGACATGGGAAGTTTCCTTATCCGCACCTGCCCGAGGGCAGGTGATGGCAAATTTGGGTGGCATGGCAAGGGTGCAACATGCGTGTGGCTCTCGGCCGCCTGCGCTGATCTGCTATCAGTCAATGTTCATCAGGCAATGTTCATCAGCCAATGTGGCGCAGGCGGCGTACCTCTCTGTGGCTGACGCGTCTTGCGTGTCTCTGACTGGCGCGGGTTACTTGACGGCGCCGAAGGTCAGGCCGCGTACCATCTGCTTCTGGGTCATCCAGCCGAAGATCAGGATCGGCGCGATGGCGAGCGTGGAAGCCGCGGAAAGCTTGGCCCAGAACAGCCCCTCAGGACTGGAGAAGGACGCGATGTAGGCGGTCAGCGGTGCGGCGTTGGAGGTGGTCAGGTTCAGGCTCCAGAACGCCTCGTTCCAGCTCAGGATCACGCACAGCAGACCGGTGGAAGCGATGCCCGGCAGGGTCAGCGGCAGCAGCAGGTGGAAGATCTCCTGCAGGGTGCTGGCGCCATCCATGCGACCGGCTTCGAGGATGTCCTTGGGAATGTCCTTGAAGAAGGTGTAGAGCATCCAGACCACGATCGGCAGGTTCATCAGCATGTAGATGATGATCAGGCCGGTGCGGCTATCCAGCAGGCCCAGATCGCGGAAGATCAGGTAGACCGGCAGCAGCACGCCCACGGACGGCAGCATCTTGGTCGACAGCATCCACAGCAGTGTCCCCTGGGTGCGCTTGGTGGGCAGGAAGGCCATCGAGTAGGCGGACGGAATCGCGATCAGCAGCGCCAGCAGCGTTGCCCCGAGCGAGATCACCACACTGTTGAGGGCGTACTTGAAGTAGTCCGCACGTGCCTGGATCTCGATATAGCCCTCGACGCTGGGCGTGAAGAACAGGCTCGGCGGCGTGGCGATCGCCTCGGCCTCGGTCTTGAAGCTGGTGAGGATCATCCAGAAGATCGGGAAGAACATCACCAGCGCGATGGTCCAGGCCACCAGGGTCAGGACAAGCTTCTTGTTGATCACGCTGCGGCGCGCGCGACTGGCGCTGACGGCAGCGCTGGCGGCGGCCACGGAATTGGAAGTTGAAGTCGACATCATTAAGTCTCCCTGTGCTGAGCGCTTGTCATCAGTTCTCGAGATTCTTGGCGACGGTACGCACCAGGAAGAAGGCCACGATATTGGCCAGGATGATGGCGATCACGCCACCGGCGGAGGCACCACCCACATCGAAGTCCAGCAGGGCGCGGATGTAGATCAGGTACGCCAGGTTGGTCGAGGCAAGCCCCGGGCCACCGGAGGTGGTGACGAAGATCTCGGCGAAGATGGTCAGCAGGAAGATCATCTCGATCATCACCACCACGCTGATGGCACGCTTGAGGTGCGGCAGGGTGATGTAGAAGAAGATTGCCACCGGCCCTGCCCCGTCCATGCGCGCCGCCTCGACCTGGTCGTCATCGAGTGACTGGATGGCAGTCAGCAGGATCAACACCGCGAACGGCAGCCACTGCCAGGTGACGATGATCACGATGGAGGTCAGCGGCAGGCTGGCGAACCAGTCGATGGCCGGCAGACCGAACAGCCCGGCGACCCAGGCGAGAATGCCGTTGACCGGGTGCATCATCATGTTCTTCCACACCAGGGCACTCACGGTGGGCATGATGAAGAATGGCGCGATCACGAACAGGCGCGCGACGCCGCGGCCGAAGAATTCCTGCTGCAGCAATACCGCCAGCAGCGTGCCGCCGACCACGGTGGCGACCAGCACCCAGCCCACCAGCAGCAAGGTGTTGCCCATGGCGGTCCACAGGGACGGGTCGGTCAGCAGGTAGTAATAGTTGTCGACGCCGGCAAAGCCGGACACCGACGGCATCATCAGGTTGTAACGCTGGAAGGAGAACCACAGGGTCATGACCAGTGGTACCAGCATCCACATCAACAACAGGCTTACGGCTGGGGCTTGCAGCGACAGGGTTCGCAATCCCCCGACGGTGCGTCCGGATGCTCTCGTGCGCATGGTGAGTCCTTCGATACGGTGAGGAAGTCAGGCAATGCGGTGGGCTTCAGGCCGAGGCTCCCCGTGCCACGCCGCGAGGGCGTTGCAGGAATCTCGAGAGGAAGGGGGTACCGCGGGTGCCGGACGGGGCTCCCGCCGTGCTTCGAGTCAAT
>NZ_CFDJES010000085.1:6437-8127 GCF_983723665.1 Cobetia sp.
TGGATCAGATCAGTAACCCGACTGGCGCATGGTGCGCTCGGTGGAACGCTGGGCGGAGGACAGTGCCTGCTCGACCGACATCTGGCCGGCCAGCGCCGCGGCGATCATCTGACCCACCTGGGTACCGATGGACTGGAATTCCGGAATGGTCACCATCTGCACGCCGACATAGGGCACCGGCTCAAGCGTCGGGTCAGTCGGGTCGGCACTGGTGATGGCGTCCATCACGAAGCCGGCGAAGGGTGCGGCGTCCTTGTAGGACTGGTTCTCGTAGGTGGAGACACGGGTGCCCGGCGGGATGCTGGCCCAGCCTTCACGCTCGCCGACCAGGTTCACGTATTCCTGGGAAGTGGCCCAGGTGATGAAGGTCTGGGCGGCATCCTTGGACTTGGAGGATTCCGGAATCGCCAGCGCCCAGGACCACAGCCAATGCGAGCCCTTCTCCGTCTTGGCGATCGGTGCCGGTGCGAAGCCCAGCTTGTCGGCCACGGAAGATTCCTTCGGGTTGTAGAGCTTGCCGGCCGCCGAGGTAGCATCGACCCACATGCCGCACTTGCCGCTGGAGAACAATGCCAGGTTCTCGTTGAAGCCGTTGGAAGTCGCGCCCGGCGGGCCGTACTTGCCCATCATGTCGACGTAGAAGTTGATGGCCTCGCTCCAGGCCGGGGAATCCAGCTGCGGCTCCCACTCTTCATTGAACCAGCGGCCGCCGAAGCTGTTGACCATGGTGCCCAGCACCGCCATGTTCTCGCCCCAGCCCGGCTTGCCGCGCAGGCAGATACCGTAGACGCCTTCATCCGCGGAGTTGAGCTTGGCGGCCCAGTCATTGACCTGGCTCCAGGTCGGCTGCTCGGGCATCTCGATACCGGCCTGCTCGAAGAGGTCCTTGCGGTAGTAGAGCATGGAGCTTTCGCCATAGAACGGCAGCGCGTAGAGGCCCTTCTTCTCGCCTTCGGTCACGCTCAGACCATCACGCACCGGCTTGATCAGGTCATCGACCTGATAGTCCTCCGGCAGGTTGTCGAGCTTGGTCAGCCAGCCATGCTTGGCCCAGATGGGCACTTCATAGGTGCCGATGGTCATGACGTCGAACTGGCCACCCTGGGTCGCCACATCGGTGGTCAGACGCTGGCGCAGCACGTTCTCTTCCAGAACCACCCAGTCGAGGGTGATGTCCGGATGCGCCTTCTCGAATTCGCTGGTCAGGCTCTGCATGACCACCATGTCGGCGTTGTTGACGGTCGCGACGGTGATGGTCTCAGCGCTGACCTGAGCGCTGAGCGGCGCCAGGGCAGCGACACTGGCGAGCGAGAGCAGATGACGGCGGGACTTGGTGATGTGAGGTAGGCGCATGAGGGCACTCCATCGGGGCGTTATTGGCATTGTTCTTTTCGAGGGCAGCGGCGCCTTGGGCACCGATACCTTCCCATCAACCGGCTTGGTGAACGGATGTCCTGGCGAGACATCGCGACGCAAACACGTTCGATCAAAACGTCATTCAGTGAACAAATGATCGGATCAGACCCGTGAAAAAGCAAACCCTGAAGCGCTATACCTTGGGCTATACAACCTTGGGATCTGATCCTTTGGGTGTAGGCCACAAGGCGGCATGGCCACTGAGCTTGCGTGCAATTCAGCATAGACAGATATTAGCGTTAAACGAAACAACGCAGGCCACGATTGCCGCCCC
>NZ_CFDJES010000085.1:8227-13211 GCF_983723665.1 Cobetia sp.
TGCAGCCAACCACCGCGCAACGCACTCAGGATGGCCGGCACCTTGTCGTGCCCGCCCGCCAGCCCGATCAGCGGCTGCGCCTTGAGCGAGGTCAGCGGCACACTGGTGATGCGCTGCGCCAGCGGGCAATCGATCAGCCGGCCATGGGTGTCCAGCGGCCAGCCCATCAACTCGCCCACGGCACCGACTTCCATCAGCTCATCGCGCTCGGCGGCGCTGATGAACTGATCCTGGAACAGCGTCGCCTGGGCATCGAGACGCCCGATGCCGATCATGCCCACATCGGCCTCACAGGCGACCTTGAACACCGCCTTGACCAGATTCTGCCCCTGCAGCGACTCCTTCTCCTCGATGCTGGCCGCCACCACGGGCGCGGGCAGCAGGAAGCGATCAGCGCCGATCTTGTCCGCCAGCAGCATCACGCCGTCATAGCGGTTGGAGGAGCCATCCAGCGCCACATTGCCGACCAGTGACACGATGCGATGCTGGGGGCGCTCGCTGCGACTCAGCGCTTCCACCGCCGCGCGTACCGCACGCCCGGTGCTCAGCGAGATGGTCTGTGGCTGCTGGCGACCGAGATAGAACGCCAGGCGCTCGGCACCCGCCACCGCCAGATACTCCGCGATGCTCTCCGGTGACTGGGTGTCAGAGGGCACCACATCGCAGAAGCTCAGCCCGAAGTGCTCCACCAGCGTATCCGACAGCGCCATGCTGCTGGCCACGGGATGATCGATGGAGATCTTGACCAGCCGCTCCTGGCGCGCCAACGACAGCAGGCGCTGCACGCCGGGGCGCGACACCCCCAGCTGAACCGCGATGTCGTCCTGGGTCCGTCCACCGACATATGACAACCATGCAGCCCGCGCAGCCTGCTCCAGTCGCTGTTCAAACTTGTCCATGCGCTTTCTTCCACACTGTCGATTGAGTCCAACACTTTCCACGCCGCCGCCACCGAGCACAAGTGCCACGCGCCAACCCGCGCGCAAAACGACAACGCCCCGCCGATGAAGGCGAGGCGTTGCAGAGACGCTTTTTCGCGCCGATGGCATCAGCAGACTGACGCCTACGTGCCGCGAAGGACTACATGAACCAGCGTGCGCCATACCCCCACAGCAGCACGGTGACCGCCAGCAGGCCCTCGAGAACCAGCACCCCGATCCCCAGTGTCGACCCGGTGACGAGGAAGCCTTCCTTGTTGGAGATGTCGAGCAGTGGCGGAATGCCCAGATACAGCAGGTATGCGCTGTAACACAGGCCAATGGTGCCCGCGAGGATACACACCCAGATGACGGGATAGAGCGCGACCAGCCCCGCGAGGAACATCGGCGTGGCGACATAGCCCGCGAAGATGATGCAACGCCGGCGGCTGGGGTGCCCCGAGAAACGCTGCGAGAGCATGTGAATGACAGTGCCCATGAAGCCGATCGCTGTCAGTATGGCGATATAGAACGCGATACCGGCGAAGAAGGCATCCAGTGGCTCCAGAAGAATGGCGTGGCCTTCCGTCAGGCTCCAACCGAACTGCGTGGTCCCGATATAGGCACAGATGACAGGCACCAGCGCCATGAGCAGCACATGATGTGCGTAGAGGTGGGTGATGGATTCGTGTTCCTTGCGGATGGTCTGCCATTCCCGTTGCGGATGCGCCATCAAGCCCCATACGTGGGTCAGCATGTGGTCTACCTCCCGTTGACAGTCGTCGACAATCCGGCCATGCGGTCCCGGCGCGGAGTTCGTGTCAGGGCAGTTGCACAGCCATGTTCTGAGCGTAGACCACATTGCGCCAACTGGCAGTTCAACGCCCGTTGCTCCTCCCGAATCGTGCCGGTGCAGGCGTGAAACAGGGCAACCAGGGAAGCGTTGATCGAGACAGCGACAGCACACCCTGCACTTTTGAGGGATACTTGATTTACCCCCTATGGATGGATGACGACGAATGCCAATCGGACAGCGTAGCGGCATGAAGGCAGTGCTTGTCATACAGGGAGTGCACGACATGAAGAGAATGTTCGGCATCAAGAGAGCGCTCGGCGTGAGCCTGGCGCTGGGCCTTGCCACCCTGGGCACGCCCGCCCAGGCGGAGCCTGTCGAGCTGACCATGAGCCGCGAATACGGCCCCCAGACCATGATGGGCCAGCGCGCCCAGCAGTTCGTCGATCAGGTAGCATCGCTCAGCGGGGGCGAGCTCGAGATCACCTTCGGAGAGGGCCCGCTGAGTCGGCTGCGCTCGGTGAATCACCTCGAGGCCATCAACGCCGACATCATCCAGCTGGCCGACTCCCACAGCGGCGCGCTGGCCGCCGATATGCCGCTGTTCGGCCTCAGCTCGCTGCCGACCCTGGTCGATGACCCGCATCAGGCGCGCGAACTCTACCGTCTGGCGCGCCCCAGCTATGAAGCGCTGCTGGAAGAGCATGACCAGATTCTGCTCTACGCCCTGCCCTGGCCGCCCAGCGGGCTGTGGTCGCGCAAGCCGATCACCACACGCGATGACCTCCGGGGCGTGCCCGTGCGGGCCTACGACCGCAATACCCAGCGCGTACTGCTAAACCTTGGCGCCATCGCTACCGTGCTGGGCTGGGAGCCGATGCAACAGCAACTGGCCGAAGGCCGTATCGAGGCGGTGATGACCTCGGCCCTGGGCGGCCTGACGGCTGAGCTCAACCGCACGCTGGACCACTACACCGCGCTGCAATACGCCATGCCGCTCAATATCGTTCACATGAGCCGGTCACGCTTCGAAGCGCTCGACGACACCCAGCGCGAGGCCCTTCTCAGCGCCGCGACCGAGATTGAAGACACCAGCTGGAACGCTATCGCCAGCGTCCTGGAGCAGACCCATGCCCAGCTGGAAGAGGCCGGCGTGACGGTCAGCAATCCGCTCTCGCCCGAACTCAAGCGCTCACTGGCACGCGCCAGTGTCAGCGTGATCGAGAGCTGGCGCAGCAAGGTTGACCTCGAGGAAAGCGAACTGCTGGATCGCTATCTCGCACAACGCGATGCCCTGTGAGTCAGGCGCGCGCCCACGCCACCGACCTTGGCCATGACGGCCACCCCACGCGGCAACCTCTCCCGACAGCGCAGGGAAAATGCGCGACGTCACGATTCACCTGAGCATAAACGCAGGCATGCACTACCCTAGCGGGCAAAGGTCAATGACAAAAAGAAAGGATTCCCCATGACGTCTTCCTCACGCATTTCCGCGCTGTTGTCCGCTGGCCTGGCCACGGCAGGCCTGATCAGCGCACTCAGCGCGCATGCCCAGACGACCCTCAGCATGAGCAGCGATTACGAGCCCGACACGATGATGGGCCAACGTGCTGCCGAATTCAGCCAGCAGGTCGCCAGCCAGTCCGAAGGCGACCTGACGCTGACGCTGCGCTCGGACATTCGCTCCGCCAGTCACCTGCAGGCCACCGCCGGCGGTGTCATCGACATCGCCGCGACACTCAGTGGCGCGCTCGCCGAGGAAGCCCCCTTCTTCGGCATCTCCTCGCTGCCGGCGATCGCCTACGACCTCGATGAAGCTCACCGCCTGTACGTGGTCGCGAAGCCGCGCTACGAGGAACTGCTCGCCGAGTACAACCAGATCCTGCTGTATGCCCTGCCGTGGACGCCCAGCGGCCTGTGGTCGAAAGCGCCCATCGCTGACGGTGATGACCTGAAGGACATGCCGATCCGCACCTACGACCGCAACACGCAGCGTGTGCTGCTCAATCTGGGCGCGGCGCCTCAGGTCATGAGCTGGGGAGAGCTCAAACCCCTGCTGCCCGGTGGCAGCATCCACGGCGCGCTGACCTCCGCGATGGGCGGTGTCAGTGCGGAGCTCTACCGCTACATGCCCCACTTCACCACGCTCAACTACGCGATGCCGCTCAATATCATCCACATGAATCGCGATAGCTTCGACGACCTGACAGAGGCGCAGCAGCAGGCGTTGATCGATGCCGCGCATGCCGCCGAGTCTGCCGGCTGGACGGCCACCCACAGCGTGCTGGACGAGGCCTACGCCACTCTGCAGGAGAACGGCGCGAAGCTGATCACGCCGGCCCCGCCTGAGCTGCAGGATGCCCTCGAGGAGGCCAGCCAGCATGTGGTGGAAAGCTGGAACCAGAAGGTCTCCAATAAAGATCGCGAGCTGCTGAGCAGGTATCTCGAATCACGCCCTGAGCGCTGATCCCGAAAGCGCTGATGATCGACAGGCTCCAGACACGACAACGGCACCCTCGGGTGCCGTTGTCGTCTTCGTGCGCTTCACGTCTTGTGCAATAGAGCGGGGCTCTGCTCAGCGATGCGACGCCGCCAGTCCCGCGCCGGCCACGACGAACAGACTGCCCGTGGTGCGATTGAACAGCCGCACGCGCCGGTGGCTATCAAACCAGCGACTGATGCTGGAACCCGCATGGGCGTAGGTGCTCATCGTCAGCAGGTCCACCACCAGCCAGGTCAGCGCCAGCACCACGAACTGGGGCAGCTGCGGCTGGGCCATGTCGATGAAGTTGGGAAACAGCGCGCCGAAGAACAGCAGGTCCTTGGGGTTGCTGATCCCGATACCGAAGCCCTTGCGGCACAGTTGCCAACGCGTGGCTCGGGCGCGCATCTGCCCGTCTTCCCCCACGACATCGAACACCACCGGCTGGGATGGCGCCCGCCAGGCCTGAATGCCCAGATAGATGAGATAGAGCGCCCCGACGATCTTCAGCACCAGAAATCCCGTCTCGGAGGCCGCCAATGCCGCGCCGAGGCCCAGCGACGACAAGGCCATCAACACCAGTGACGCCGCCGCCCCGCCCGCCACCGTTGCGAACGAGCGGCGTCGACCGTGGCGCAGGCCATGATCCATGCACAGCAACGCAAACGGTCCGGGAAAGGTGATCAAGGCGGTGATGACGCTGACATATGCCAGCCAGACGGTGAGTTCCACTGGGGTTCCTTGTCGTTCAACGAGTGACGAACTGCTGAAAGGTGACCTGCCAATATCGCG
>NZ_CFDJES010000086.1:0-5360 GCF_983723665.1 Cobetia sp.
GAGCTCGACAAGCAGCATCGACGTCGTCAGGAGCAGCTCGAGAAGCGCGTCGAGCGTCTCGATGCCCAGGCAGCCGAGCAACGCAAGCAGCTGCAGGAAGAAGAGCGTCGCCGCTTTGAGGAGACCTCGGCTCGCCAGCAGCGCGAGACGGAGCTCAAGGACATGCGCGCACAGCTGGAGCACTCCTCGGCGGAATACTCACGCCTGGAGGCCCAGCTGGGGCAGCTGACGCATGAGAACAAGCTGCTCAAGGAACGCCTGGCCTTTGCGCCCTTGCCGCCCTTCGTATGCTGAAAGCCTTGCCGAGTGATCGCCACGCACTTGCGGCGTGATGATCTCCATGACTGACGTGATGCAATGCACACGAAAACGCCGCCCTGATGGGCGGCGTTTTTTGTCAGTGCTGTTGAGATATCAAAACCGTCAGTGTCGTGATGGCGACGCCATCGGGTGAATCAGGTTGTCAAAAGTGTGGCGAACATCTCACAGCAGCTCTTCCGCGACCAGCGCCAGACGTGAGCGCTCGACGCACTTGAGTGTCACGTGACTGGCATGCGGCCACGAGCTGAAGCGCTGCACTGCCACCGCCAGGCCGCAGGTGTTGGCGGTCAGATAGGGAGTGTCTATCTGGCCCACATTGCCCAGCAGTACCACCTTGGTGTTGGCGCCCGCCCGTGTCAGCAGGCCCTTGAGCTGCTTGGGCGTCAGGTTCTGGGCTTCATCGATGATCAGGAAGGTATCGCTCAGCGTGCGGCCACGCATGAAGGATGGTGAACGAATCTGGACACGATTGCCGATCCAGGCGCGCGTGGCCTCCTCGTTCCAGGCGCTGGTGCCTTCTCCCTCCTTGCGCAGCAGGTTGTCCATGTTGTCATGGAAGGCTCCCATCCACGGCGACATCTTCTCTTCTTCGGTGCCGGGCAGAAAGCCGATCTCTTCGCCCATCGCGATCGGCGCGCGGGTGAAGATGATGCGCTCGAAACGCTTCTTCTCCAGTGTCTGCTCGAACGCGGCAGCCAGCGTCATGTAAGTCTTGCCGGTGCCTGCACTGCCCGCGATCGACACCATGTCGACGCTGTCGTCCATCAGCAGGTTGAGGGCGAAGTTCTGGCGACTGTCATGGGCATTCACCCCCCAGGCGCTGCGCTCGTTGCGATAGTTCTGCAGCACTTCCAGGCGTGCATAGTCGTGCTCCAGCTCGCGTACGATGGCCTCGAAGCTGGCGCCATCATCCCCATCACAATCCGCGATCAGCATGCCCGGGTACCAGTCCTTGGGCATCTGGCCTGACAGCTCATAGAAGGTGCGATGGTGCTCGCGCGTGACGGTGACATCGACCTGCATGTCGTCCCAGACGCCCTGGCCGTCGTGGCCGGCCTCATGAAAGAGCTTGACGCCCTCGATCATGGCGTCGCTGTCGGTGAAGGCGCGATCCGTTAGATAGTCTTCCACCGCCATGCCCAGGGCGGCGGCCTTGATGCGTAGGTTGATGTCCTTGGTCACCAGGATGACCGAGGCGTCCTGACAGCGTGCAGACAGGCTGCGAGTCTCGGCGAGAATACGATTGTCGGCGCAGGCGTCGCTCTGATCGACATGGCCGGAGAGGAAGTGAAGGTTGCCCGTGCCATTCATGGAAGGCGGGAGCGGAATTCCACGCAGGATTTCCTGAGGTGTGACATCCGCGGTGAGATCGGACAGCGTGCGGCTGATCTGGCGGGCGGTATGGGCAATCTCCTTGTTGCCATTCTTGTGCTTGTCCAGCTCCTCCAGCACCGTCATCGGGATGACGACATCATGCTCGTCAAACTGGAACAGGGCTGAGGGGTCGTGAATCAGCACGTTGGTATCGAGGACGTACAGACGACGGGACTGCTTCTCGACTCTTACCATTGGCGACATGCCTTCCGTTGGAGTGTGCCCCTTGAAGCTAGCATGATGAATATGTCGATCGTGTTGCAAAAACGCGTTCATATTTCACGCTAGCCTTGCAGACAGGTCACGCAGGGCAGGCGCATACTGTTGCTCCCTCATGAAATGCCCTCTTGCCTGGTGCCTGACAGCATCATGCTGAGCAGCGCCAACCTGTAGCAGAGAGAGCCAGCCGCGCCGCACGCAAAGTCAGCGCCTCAGGTATAAGACAGCGCCGCAGGCATGAAAAAGCCGCCCACCGAGCATCTCGGGGGCGGCTTTTGTTTATCCCCTCACGGCATCCGCCGTGAGGGTTGGCGCTGAAACGCTATCTTGTCGAGCGGATAACGCTGCGGCGTCAGGCAACAGCGGGTTGCTGACGACGTCGACGTACCTGCAGGAAGCCGATCAGCCACAGCAATGCCAGTGCCGGCAGCATGGCGATTTCCTTCGGCGGACGCTCAGCCGTCTGCTGGATGCCATCGATGGTGTAGTCGAAATCGATGCCGGCCTGCTGTGCCACGCTGCCGTACTCGATCATGCTGACCAGTACCTGCTCGTCGCTGATATCCAGCGTCAGGCCGACATCGGTCAGACGGGCTTCGCCACTCTCGGCGTCAGAGACCGGCAGCAACACGGTCTTGGAGACCTCGTCGCCGTCCAGATTGATGCCCGAGACGTGAATCGGCAGCTTGCTGTCCACCGGCGCTTCGGCGATCAGCGTCTCGATCTGCTGCGGCGCGGCCATGGTGGTCGGCGGATAGATCATGTCCCACCAGTAGCCCGGACGGAACAACGTGAAGGTGATCAGCAGCAGACCGATGGTCTCATACCAGCGCGTACGCGTCAGCCAGTAGCCTTGCGTCGCCGCCGCGAAGACCAGCATCGCCGCGACGGCCGAGGCCACCGTGATCGCCAGATGCCAGTAGCTGTCGATGTTCATCAGCAACAGGTTGGTATTGAAGATGAACATGAACGGCAGGATCGCGGTGCGGATATCGTAGGTGAAGCCCTGGATACCGGTCTTGATCGGGTCTGCCTTGGCGATCGCGGCCGCCGCGAAGGCGGCTAGCCCCACCGGTGGCGTGTCATCGGCCAATATCCCGAAGTAGAACACGAACAGGTGCACGGCGATAAGCGGCACGATCAGGCCGTTTTCCGCGCCCAGATTGACGATGACCGGTGCCATCAGCGTCGAGACGACGATGTAGTTGGCGGTCGTCGGCAGGCCCATGCCCAGAATCAGACTGATCACGGCGGTGAAGAGCAGGATCAGCATCAGGTTGCCGGCCGAGATGAACTCGACGAAGGCGGTCATCTTCAGACCCAGCCCGGTCAGGGTCACGGTACCCACGACGATACCTGCCGCCGCGGTCGCCACACCGATGCCGATCATGTTCTTGGCGCCGATCACCAGGCCATGGAAGAGGTCTTCGCCACCGCGTTGTGCGGCGCCGCCGACATTGCCTTCCTTGCGGAAGATGGCCACCAGCGGACGCTGGGTCACGGTGATGAAGATCATGAACAGCACGGCCCAGAAGGCCGACAGTCCCGGTGACATGCGTTCGACGGTCAGGCACCACACCAGCACGACGACCGGCAGCAGGAAGTAGAGACCGACCTTGACGGTCGGGCCGACCGGCGGCAGTTCATCGATGTCGCCTTCCCCAAGTTCCGGGAAGCGTGCCGAATAGGCGATCAGTGCCACATAGGAGGCCAGCAGCAGCGGCAACACGATCCAGACCGCGCCATCCCCCGCCAGGGTCTTGATCCAGCCGATGCCGTAGTAGACGACCAGCGTGAGTATCCCCATGCCGATGAAGACGGTCAGGAAGGTCAGCAAGGTCGCGATCATGCTGGTCTTCTGGGTGCGCTTGAGGCCTTCCATGCCGGCCTTGCACGCTTCCAGGTGCACGATGTAGATCAGGGCGATGTAGGAGATCAATGCCGGCAGCAAGGCATGCTTGATGACGTCAAGGTAAGGAATGCCGACGTATTCGACCATCAGGAAGGCCGCGGCGCCCATGATCGGCGGCGTCAGCTGGCCATTGGTGGACGCGGCCACTTCCACGGCGCCCGCCTTGGTGGCCGGGAAGCCGACCTTCTTCATCAGCGGGATGGTGAAGGTACCGGTGGTGACGACGTTGGCGATGGAGGAGCCGGAGATGATACCGGACAGGCCAGAGGCGACGACGGCGGCCTTGGCCGGTCCGCCCCGCATGTGGCCGAGCATGGAGAAGGCCATGCGGATGAAGTAGTTGCCGGCGCCAGCACGTTCCAGCAAGGCACCGAATAGCACGAACAGGAACACGAAGTCGGTGGAAACGCCGAGCGCGACCCCGAACACCCCTTCCGTGGTCAGCCACTGGTGGCCGAGCAGCTTGTTGAGGCTGGCCCCGGCATGCGCGATGACATCGGGCATGTAGGCGCCGAACAGGCTGTAGAGAAGAAAGACGCTGGCGACGACCGCAAGGGGCGGCCCGAGTGCGCGCCGTGTGGCTTCCAGCAGCAGGACCAGGCCGATTCCCGAGAACACCAGGTCCACGGTGGTATAGGCGCCAGCGCGACGTGCCAGTTCATCACTGAAGATCAGCACATAGGCGACACCCGCCACGGCGAAGATCGCCAGGGCCCAGTCATAGAGGGGAATGCGATTGGCGGGAGCCCCCTTGTAGGCCGGGTACGCCACGAAGGCCAGCGAGATGGCAAAACAGAGATGCACGGCGCGCGCGGTGTCGGAATTTAGCAGCGACAACGGCGAGGCGTGGTAAAGCTGGAACAACGACCATGCCAGTGGAATCAGCCACATGAAGTGGCGGCCCACGAAGCCTACGGGATGACGGCCGCCGGTTTCCGACTCCAGCATCTCGAGGACTTCAGCATCATGATGCGTCTCGGCGTCTGGCGCCTGAGACGTTGCTGCAGTTTGGGTTTTGGTCATTTTTTGTGATCCGGTACGCGAGTCAGGCGATGGCTGACAGGTCACCTTCTTGCTCGACCAGAAGGTCCTGCTCAACCACATGCTTATCAAGCTGGTTACGTCTTCAGTATGTCCGGCCTGACAGATGTTTCCATTGATTCACCCGATCAGGGCGTAAATTTCCTGAACGATGTCCTGAACGGGTAGTGAGCTAGGCTCGTGACGAGCGTGAGGCCTTGTATGGTCACGCTTGTCCATGCTGCGGCTGCCGTCACGTCACTTGCCACTCGCAGGCAAGTCCTGGTTGCGCGCTGACGGCGGGTATCTCTGCTGCGCTTTCCCTGCTCGGCCTTTTTCTGGTTGGCCCTTTCCTGCACGACCTAAGTGGCCGCCCGGGAATGCAGACTTTCCACAAGCACGGAGACCGCAACGAGTGCGGTCTCCGGGAATTCCCTGTGCTCCCTGTGCTCGGATCCCTGAGCGCAGGGTGAGCGTTCATGCATGGCGCCTCGCAGGCGAGGCGCGCAGGGCA
>NZ_CFDJES010000086.1:5460-13019 GCF_983723665.1 Cobetia sp.
TGAGCGCAGGGTGAGCGTTCATGCATGGCGCCTCGCAGGCGAGGCGCGCAGGGCATATCACTCGCTCAGCAGGCCAGCTTCCTTGTAGTACTGCTTGGCACCATCGTGCAGCGGCGCCGTCAGGGAAGCATTGACCATCTCTTCCTTCTTCAGGACCTGGAACGCCGGGTGCAGGCGCTGGAACTGATCGAAGTTGTCGAACACGGCCTTGACCACTTCGTAGGCGACGCGGTCTTCGACTTCGGCACTGGAGACGATGGTTGCGCGGACACCGAAGGTGGTCACGTCGTCATCGTTGCCGCGGTACATGCCACCCGGGATGGTCGCGACGGAGAAGTAAGGCTTCTCTTCGACCAGCTTGGTGACGGCGTCGCCGGTGACATTGACGATGTTGGCGTCACAGGTGGTGGTCGCTTCCTTGATGGAACCGGACGGGTGACCCACGACGTAGACGTAACCGTCGATCTTGTTGTCACACAGTGCGGAAGACATCTCGGAGGCCTTGAGCTCGGAGGCCACGGAATACACGCTGGTGTCCTTGTCCTGCGAGGACAGCAGAGTGTCGATGGTCGAGCGCTGACCGGAACCCGGGTTGCCGATGTTCATGCGCTTGCCTTCCAGCTGGTCGAACTCGGTCACGCCGCTGTCCTTGCGAGCGACGACGGTGAACGGTTCCGGGTGCAGGGAGAACAGTGAACGCAGGTCCTTGTTCGGGCCGAAGTCTTCGAAATCGCCCTTGCCTTCATAGGCATTGTAATGCGCGTCAGACTGGGCAACGCCCATGTCCAGCTCGCCGGTACGGATGCTGTTCAGGTTGTAGCCCGAACCGCCCGTGGACTCGACGCTGCAGCGAATGCCGTGTTCGGCCTTGCCACGGTTGACCAAGCGGCAGATTGCACCACCAGCCGGATAGTAAACGCCTGTTACACCGCCGGTGCCGATGGTTACGAAGGTCTGCTCGGCGGCGCTGGCGCCTCCGGAGATCCCCATCAGGCCAAGACCTGCGGTCGCGACCGCCGCTGTCAGCGACTTCTTGATCATGGTCATGTTGAAACTCCCTTTGCTGGCTTGTTATTGGTCTTGCCGTCGTGCACCTCGATACCGGCCAGGCCCTTGCTTGTAACGCGTGTAAAACAGGCCGATTTTCAGGCATATCCACTGCCACATGGCTGATATTTCAGTAATTTGAGGTGCATAACGCTGCACTGAGCCTAGCATAGCTGAAGTGCGCGAGTACCAGCTTGTCATGCTTTATGCTACGAAAGGTGTAGGTGTTGGCAGTGAACTGCGCAGACAGCGACTTGTCCCCCGCCACACGAGAATTGCCGCTTCCTCATTGCGTGCAACTTTCAGCGCGGATTCAGATAGTCGCTGCTGCTGACTGTGTAACCTGCACCGTTACTCAGTAACCATGACTCCCCTTTCGCAGTTGATTTACGCCTGGGAGCACGCAGAAGACGCATGCAAAAACGCCCCACGGCAAGGCCGTGGGGCGTTCTGTTTTCGACGTTCTGTTTCGACGTTCAGCCTTTCCGAAGCTCAGTCATTTCGACGAGCCGTCTATGCGACTGGCTTGTCAGGTGCGCGTGACACTGCGCATGGTGACGAACTCTTCCGCTGCCGTCGGGTGAATGCCCACGGTCAGGTCGAAGTCGGCCTTGGTCAGGCCGGCACGCACGGCGATGCCGATGCCCTGCATGATCTCACCGGCTTCATCACCGACCATGTGCACGCCGACGACCTTGTCGCTGGCGTCATCGACGATCAGCTTCATCAGGCTGCGCTCATCGCTGCCGGACAGGGTGTGCTTGAGCGGACGGAAGTCAGCGGTGTAGACGCGGATGCTGTCGAACTTCTCGCGCGCCGCTTCCTCGCTGAGGCCGACGGTACCGATGTTCGGATGACAGAATACCGCTGTCGCGATGCTGTCGTAGTCCAGGCCACCCACGACGCCGTCGCCGAAGTGCGCACGCACCAGGTGCATGGCTTCTTCAAGCGCCACCGGCGTCAGTTCCGGACCGCCGATGATGTCGCCCAGCGCGAGGATGGACGGGGTGGTGGTCTCGAAGCGCTCGTTGACGCGTACGGTGCCATCGACATTCAGCGCCACATCGACATTCTCCAGCCCCAGGCCTTCGATGTTCGGCTTGCGACCGGTGGCGGCGAGGATGCAATCCACTTCCAGCACCTGGCCATCGCTCAGACGCACGCTGTAGACGTCGCCCTGCTTGTCGATGGACTCGACCGTGGTGTTGAAGTGCAGGTTGACGCCCTTCTTGGCCATCTCGTCACGCGTGAACTCGCGCACTTCGTTGTCGAAGCCGCGCAGGAACAGGTCGCCGCGATAGCTCAGGTGCGTCTCGGCACCCAGACCATTGAAGATGCTGGCGAACTCGACGGCGATATAGCCGCCACCGATGACGAAGAAGCGCTTCGGGAAGCTTTCCAGATCGAAGATGCGGTTGGAATCCAGCGCATGTTCACGACCCGGGAAGTCCGGCAGGAACGGCCAGCCACCGGTGGCGACCAGAATCTTGGCTGCGGTGTGACGCTCGCCATTGACGACGACGGTGTTGGCATCGGCGATGCTGGCACGGCCTTCGATCAGCGTGGCACCGGAATTGTTGAGCAGATTGCGATAGATGCCGTTCAGACGAGAGATCTCGGCGGTCTTGCGATCGCGCAGGGTCGCCCAGTCAAAGCGCGGGGCGTCGCCCAGATCCCAACCGAAGCCGGCGCTGTCCTTGAAGGAGTCATGATAGTGGGCAGCGTAGGAGTAGAGCTTCTTGGGCACGCAACCGACATTGACACAGGTACCGCCGAGGTAGCGGTCTTCTGCCACGGCAACGCGGGCGCCGGTCGCAGCGGCGGTCCGGGCAGCGCGAACGCCGCCGGAGCCGGCACCAATGACGAACAGGTCGAAGTCAAACTGGCCTGTCGCAGGCTGATGGGTCTGATCGGTCACGGGAATCTCCTTGATGAATTGGCCACATGGTATCAGGACTCGCGCGGCCTCGGGAGTCCCGTGTCGCTGGGCACGGTTACCCGCGTATCGGCCTTCAGGTTGACCCTGTGGCCTCTGACACGGTAAATATGTCCAACAAGCATGTTAGACAAAAGTTACAACGTGCTGGCACAGGGGCTTGCACCGTCATTGGCGAAGCGCTCCGCGGGCGGGTAACATTGTTGCTCGTAACCTTAGCCCCCTGAGGTCTTGCCTGACGCTGCCGTGAATGCCTGCCTCATGGGTCTGAGCCAAGAGGCTCTGCGCCCGAGAGGCACCACGGCCAACGCCCCTGTGCGACAACCGTCCCCTGCCCCCGTCATTTGAAAAGTGGTCTCCCTGCCATGAGCAATATCGAAAAGCTGCTTGAGCAAAACAAGGTCTGGGCTGAATCCATGACCGAGCGCGACCCTGAGTTCTTCAAGCGCCTCTCGGACCAGCAGAATCCTGACTTTCTGTGGATCGGCTGCTCGGATTCCCGCGTACCGGCCAACCAGATCATCGACCTGCCGCCCGGCGAAGTCTTCGTGCATCGTAATGTCGCCAACCTGATCCACTACAACGACATGAACGCGCTGTCGGTGATCCAGTACGCCGTCGATGTCCTGAAGGTCGAACACATCATGATCGTCGGCCATTACGGTTGTGGTGGCGTACGTGCCTCGATCACCGGCGGTGACAATGGCATGGTCGACTACTGGCTGCACACCCTGCGTGAGCTCTACAACCTGCACTATGACGAGCTCAAGGACCTGCCACTGGATGAGCAGGTCAATCGCATGTGCGAACTCAATGTCCGCTCTCAGGTGCAGAACCTGGCCAGAACCAAGATCCTGCAGCGTGCCTGGGAGCGCGGTCAGAAGTTGGAAGTGCACGGCTGGGTCTACGGCCTGTCCGATGGTCGAGTGAACAACCTCGATTGCACCATCAGCAACCTGTCACAGGTGCCGCAGCTGTATCGAGTGGACCGCATCGAGCCTTTGCCGCAGCAGGACTGATCAGGCCGACCTGATCCAGCTGCCGGTGCTGCTGGATGCCGGTAGCAACATCAGTGCCCTCCAACGCGCCTCCCACTCGGGAGGCGCGTCGCGTTTCAGGCCTCCCTCTTATCAAGACCGATCCTCCAGCGCCTTTCTCCCTCTGTCAGTGCTTTCCAGCGTCGACTGCCTTGGCATCTATTGAATGGAATCAGGCCTGGCAGTCACCTGCGCCGAGAAGTCTTTCACGTGTTTTCAGCGAAGCGTTCGGGAATTTTACAGCGCAGTATCGACCCTGCAGGCCTTCGTGGAGGGCCTCTGAGGCGCAACTTTGGTCGCAGAACGCCATGCGCACCAATCAAGTGCAGAGACTGCACGCATTGGAGAATCACTGCCTATCCTGTCGGCTTTTCTGCCGCTGATGGTGTCTGTTTATCGCCAGGTGGCGTGAAGCCGGATTGGCGGTATTCAGCGTACGCAATGTCTCTCAACCAGGCGCTGTCGGCTGACGGAACTGATACACACAACCGCCACACCGCGTCCCAAAATCTTGCAAGAACTCGATTACTACATCTGTCTCAGGTGATTGATTCTATTGTGATTTTCTTGTCATGAAGGCTTGCTGCGTGAACGAGGCAGACCAGTGTCACGGTGGCTTGCCCAGCATATGGCAGGGCTGAATCGCTCCGTATTGCCCTGAGAGGAAGCACGCGCAGCTTGCGGCGTTATTAAGGTGACAAATGGCGACGCTGTGAGACATCCGGGGTGTCGCTTCGTCGATCTCGCGCCCTGCACCAGCCTGGATGAGGTTGCGTGGTCAGGAAAAGGCTATTCACCACCTGCATCCGGCTACTCAACATTTCGATTGTCCCGCGACCAAGTGACTCTCTACTGTTAGAACGATCCTGCGTGTCTGCCTCGACAGCCGCGCCGGATCGCCACAACAACAATCAAACTACACAAGCAAAGGGATGCTCATGACCCGTCAGAATGCCCTCCAGTCTTTCTTGCCCAAGAAGACCCTGTGTGCGCTGATCGGCAGCGCGACATTGGCCATGGCGGCTCCGGCAATGGCCGAAGACGTCACCCTGCGCATGGCCTACGACGCTGACCCCGTGACCCTCGATATCCACGAGCAGCTCTCCGGCGGCACCCTGCAGCTGTCGCACATGGTCTACGACCCGCTGATTCGCTGGAACAAGGACCTCGGCTTCGATGGCCGCCTGGCCAAGAGCTGGGAGCGTGTCGATGACAACACCATGCGCTTCCACCTGCGCGAAGGCGTCAAGTTCCACTCCGGCAATGACTTCTCCGCCAAGGATGTGGTCTGGACCATCGAGCGCCTCAAGAAGAGTGCCGACTTCAAGGCCATCTTTGCACCGTTCACCGACGTCAAGGCAGTTGATGACTACACCGTGGATCTGGTGACCGACAAGCCGTTCCCGCTGGTGCTGAATGCCGCCACCTATATCTTCCCGATGGACAGCGCGTTCTATTCCGGTGAGACCGAAGACGGCAAGGCCAAGGATGAGATCGCCAAGGCGGCCAACACCTTCGCCTCACGTAACGAGTCCGGCACCGGCCCCTACAAGGTCGCGGACCGTCAGCAGGGCGTGAAGATCAGTTTCGAGCGCTTCGAGGATTACTGGGATACCGAATCGCCGGGTAACGTCGATGACATCGTGCTGACACCGATCAAGGAAAACGCCACGCGTGTCGCGGCGCTGCTCTCCGGCGACATGGACTTCATCGCGCCGGTACCGCCGACCGACCTGGAACGCATTCGCAAGCAGGATGGCGTGCACCTGGTCGAGATGGGCGGCACCCGCATCATCACCTTCCAGATGAACCAGGAGCGTGTCGAAGCCTTCAAGGACAAGCGCGTCCGTCAGGCCGTCAACTACGCCATCAATCAGGAAGGCATCGCCCAGAAGCTGATGAAAGGCTTCGCGACCCCCGCCGCCCAGATGTCGCCGGATGGCTATCAGGGCCACAATCCTGAGCTTACGCCGCGCTATGACGTGGCCAAGGCCAAGGAGCTGATGAAGGAAGCCGGATACGAGGATGGCTTCGAGATCAGCATGATGGCGCCCAACAACCGCTATGTGAACGACGCCAAGATCGCCCAGGCCGTGGCCTCGATGCTGGCCAGGATCAACATCACGGTGGACCTGAAGACCCTGCCCAAGGCCCAGTACTGGCCGGAATATGATGCGCGCGCCGCCGACATGATGATGATCGGCTGGCACTCGGACACCGAAGACAGTGCCAACTTCTTCGAATTCCTGACCTTCTGCCCGGATGCCGACAGCGGTGTCGGTCAGTACAACTCCGGCAACTACTGCAATCCGGACGTCGACAAGATGGTCACCGAGGCCAACCTGGAGACCGACACCGAGAAGCGCGCCAAGATGCTGCAGGCCGCCGAGAAAGCCGTCTACGACGATGCCGGTTTCGTGCCGCTGCACTGGCAGAACCTGGCCTGGGGCGCGCGTGATGGCGTCAACATCGAGCCGGTGCTGAACGTGATGAACTTCCCGTACCTGGGGGATCTGGTTATCGACCAGGAGTGATCCCGCCGCGTGAGTGAGGGACAGGCACTGAACCGCCTTGCATCGTTCAGCGCCATGTTCCTGGCCACGCACCCCTCGCGACAGGCAAGTCAGGCAACCGGAGATAGCCTAAGCGAACTCTCTGGTTGCCCTGCTGACCTGAACGCGACGACTTACCCCCGCCTGTTCTTCCCCCTTGGTCATCGCCTCTCGGTGATGGGTTGGGGAGCCTGTGCCCGATGGCAGGCCAGCGACAGGCGGGATACCTGACACCCAGCGTGATCGGCCAGCATGGATAGGGCCGACACGCGCGAGACCGTGATGTTCACGAGGAAGGTGGCGATCCATGATTGCCTTTCTGATCAAACGCCTGATGCACGCCGTACTGGTCATGTTCGTGATCAGCATCATCAGCTTCGCCATCCAGGACAACCTGGGCGACCCGCTGCGCGAGATGACCGGCCAGGCCGTGTCGGAAGCCCAGCGTGAAGTCATGCGCGATGAAATGGGCCTCAACGACCCCTTCATCACCCAATATCTGCGTTTTGCCGGCAATGCCCTGCAGGGCGATCTCGGCAACTCGTACTTCTACAAGCAGCCAGCGACCGAGGTGATTCTCAAGCACCTGCCCGCCACGCTGGAACTGGTGATGGCCTCGAGCCTGATCATCATCCTGCTCTCGGCGCCCATCGGGGTGTTCGCGGCGATTCGCCCGCGCAACTGGCTGTCACGCCTGTTCATGGGTACCTCGATCATCGGTATCTCGGTGCCGGTCTTCCTGACCGCCATCGTGTTGATCCAGCTGTTCGCGATCGGCGTGACGGTGGACTGGTTCCCCAGCGACACCACCTGGGGCAGTGTCCTGAACGGCATGCTGTCCACCGATGGCGGCATGCCCTCCTACGGACGTGGTGAGCTGGTACACGTCGCGGGCACCTGGTCGAGCGGCTTCTTCACAGCCGACGGCCTCTGGCACCTGGTGCTGCCGGCCATCTCGCTGGCCTCGATCATGCTGCCGCTGTTCAT